>JASHVY010000077.1 GCA_030044345.1 Acetobacteraceae bacterium
GGAGCTTCACGTGCAGGCCCGGCGTGGTGATCACCCGGACCGGCTTGCCGAACTGGGTGACGAGCGCCTCGCTGATCTGCGGCACGGTGAAGAACGCGTTCGTGGCGACGACCAGGATGAGGATGACGGCGACGAGAAGGGCCCAGACGCGCGCGCTCACGGCTTGCCCCCCGACAGGGACCCGCCGGCCGGCGTCCCGGTTGGCGGCGGCTTGAATGCCGGCGCCGGCGACGTGGGCAGCGAGAGAAGCGGCAGCAGCCGGTCGGCGCCCGTGCCCAGCACGATGGTGTGGCTCTTGGCGAGCACACTTTCCATCGTATCGAGATAGAGGCGGTCGAGCGTGATCGATTTCGCCTCCCGGTAGGCGGCGAGGACGGAGAGGAATCGCTGCGCATTGCCGGTCGCGGCGGCGATGTCGGCAGCCTTGGTGGCCTCGCCCACGGCGACGATGCGCGCGGCCTCGCCACGGGCGCGCGGCACGATATTGTTGCGGTAGCTCTCGGCATTGTTGCGCGCACGGTCCGCATCGGTGCCGGCACGCTGCACGTCGCGGAAGCTGTCGATCACCTCGGGCGGAGGATCGACCTTGAGAAGCTGCACTTCCGTGATCTCCACGCCGGCGCCGTACTGGTCGAGGATCCCCTGCATGTTCGTGCGCACCTCGGTCTCCACCTGAGCGCGCGCGGTGGTGAGCAAAGGCTCGATCGGATTGTGGCCGACCACCTCGCGCATGACGCTTTCGGCGACCGCCTTGATGGTGGCTTCCGGATGGCGGATCGCGAACAGGTATTGCTCGGCGTTCGCAATCCGCCAGAAGACCGCGAAATTGATATCGACGATGTTCTGATCACCGGTGAGCATCAGGCTCTCGGCGGTCACATCCTGCGCCGATGGCGCTGCCGGCACGCCCGGCTGGCCGGGTGTCGAGCGGTACCCGATCTCGATGCGGTTGACCCGCGTGACCGAGGGCAGCAGCACGCTCTCGATCGGCCAGGGCAGATGATAATTGAGGCCCGGCGCGGTCGTGCCGGCGAAGGCGCCGAAGCGCAGCACCACGCCCTCCTCGTCCGGCTGCACGACATAGAAGCCGCTGGCGAGCCAGGCGAGCACGATGACGGCCACGGCGATCGCGCCAATCCGCGGATAGGAGACACCGCCGCCGGGGAGCCCGGGAATCTGGGGACCGCGCAGCCGGCTGGGCAGCAGGCCGCGCAGCCAGGCGATCAGGCGGGCAAGCAGTTGCTCGGGATCGGGGATGGGCGGGCGTCGCCTGCCGCCGCCACCCCAGGGGCTGCCGGGCGGTGATCCACCGGGCGGCCGGCCGCCGGGCGGGCCGCCGCCGGGGCCGCCCCATGGGCCGCCGCCGCTGTTCCAGGCCATCAGGGGGGAAGGTCTCCTGCCAAGGAAAAGCCGGGCCGCGGTTGGCAGCCATCCGGCAAGGCGCGATATAGCCCGGACGGGCTGTGATATCGAGAGGCCCGCGAAAGGTTGGGCGAGAGGCCGATGAGCGGGGAGAGGATCGGGGCGCTGCGCGAGGCGCTCAGGGCCATCATCGATCCGGCGAGCGGGAAGGACATCGTCGCCGCCGGGCTGGTCGAGGGAATCGAGCAGAAGGGCAGCCTGGTGCAGGTCGCGCTGGTCGTGCCGCGGGAACGCGCGGCTTCGATGGAGCCCGTGCGCAGGGCGGTGGAAGCGACCCTCGCCCGCCAGCCGGGCATCACCAATGCGACGGCGGTGCTGACCGCGCATCGGGCGGGCGCGGCCCAGACACCGCCACGCCCCGGAGAATCGCGACCGGCGGAGCCGCGCCAGACCGCGACGCTGCTTCCCGAAGTGCGGGCGATCGTGGCAATCGC
Source organism: Acetobacteraceae bacterium (assembly GCA_030044345.1). Classification (GTDB taxonomy): domain Bacteria; phylum Pseudomonadota; class Alphaproteobacteria; order Acetobacterales; family Acetobacteraceae; genus JAKAWQ01. The sequence continues at coordinate 1,857 of JASHVY010000077.1, forward strand.
CTCCGGAAAGGGGGGCGTGGGCAAATCGACCGTCGCGGTCAATCTCGCGGTCGCGCTCGCCCGACTCGGGCGGACGGTCGGGCTGCTCGATGCCGACATTTATGGCCCGAGCCTGCCGCGCATGCTCGGCCTTGCCCGCCGGCCCGAGATGGCGGGCGAGAAGCTGCTGCCGATCCCGGCCTGGGGCCTCAAGGCCATGTCCATCGGCTTCCTGGTCGAGGAAGAGACACCGATGATCTGGCGCGGCCCGATGGTGATGGGCGCGCTCGAGCAGATGCTCGGCCAGGTGGTCTGGGGCAAGCTCGATTTCCTGATCGTGGACATGCCGCCGGGCACCGGAGACGCGCAATTGACGATGGCGCAGCGGGTGAAGCTCGCCGGCGCCGTGATCGTCTCGACCCCGCAGGATATCGCGCTGATCGACGCGCGGCGCGGGGTGCGCATGTTCGAGCGCACGCATGTTCCGGTGCTCGGGCTGGTCGAGAATATGAGCGTCTTCATCTGCCCCCATTGCGGCGGGCGCTCGGAGATCTTCGGCCATGGCGGTGCGCGCAAGGAGGCGGCGCGGCTCGGCGTTCCGTTCCTGGGCGAGGTGCCGCTCCTGCTCGCCATCCGCGAGACCGGGGATCAGGGAACGCCGATCGCCGCATCCGAGCCCGAGAGCGCGGCGGCGCAGGCCTTCGCGGCGCTGGCCGCAAACGTGGCCGAAGCGGTGGAGCGCGGGCTCGCCGCTTCGGGTCCCGGCCCGCGCATCACCATAAGCTGAACCATAAGCTGAACGGCACGCATGCCGGAGACCATCCAGCGGCTGCAGGCCGGCGTGGCGCCGGCGCTGGCGATGCTCGCGGGCATGAAGCTCGATCTCTTCACCGCTCTCGCCACCGGCCCTGCAACCGCGGCGGAGATCGCCGAACGGCTTGGCGTCGATGCGGAGCGGCTGGCCCGGCTTCTCCATGCGCTCGTGGCAGCAGGTTTGCTGAACGAGACGGATGGAACATTCGCCAATACTGAAGAGGCCGATGCGTTCCTCGTTGCCGGAAAGCCGGGTTATCTCGGCAGCGCGCACGAGCTTCTGAGCACGCTCTGGCACGCCGACCTCATGACCGCCTTTTCGATCCGGAGCGGCGAGCCGGCGGCACTGCATGATTATTCCACCGCATCGGATGAGGAAACGCGGCGATTTCTCGCCGGACTGCATGCGAGCGCCATCGCCGCGGGGCGCGATCTCGCGGCGCGTTTCGATTTCTCGCGCATCCGCTCCGTCATCGATATCGGTGGCGGCTCGGGCGGATTGCTTGCCGGCCTCTGCGAGCAGCATCCCGACCTGCACGGCACGCTCCTCGAGCTGCCCCGCGTCGCCAGGATCGCGGCGCCGATGATCCACGATTCGGGTCTCGCCGCGCGGGTGACGATCGAGGCCGGGGATATCCTCACCGAACCGCCCCCCACTGGGCCTCCCGCGGGGCGCTACGACGCCGCCATCCTGCGCGCCTTCCTCCAGGTGCTCTCGCGGGAGGATGCGGCGCGGGCCGTGCGTCACGCCGCCGCCTCGCTCAACCCCGGCGGGCGGCTTTTCATCATCGGCGCCGGCATTCTCGACAATGACCGGCATGGCCCAGCCTCGGCGGTGTTCATGTCGGTCACCTTCATGAACCTCTATCGCGCCGGCGCCTCCTACACCGAGGCCGAGCACTTC
>JASHVY010000078.1 GCA_030044345.1 Acetobacteraceae bacterium
GTCCCCGCTGGTGGCGCGCACGCCCTCGATCTCCACCTGCCCGTCGGGCGCGGAGAAGCGCGCAACACTCCGGCAATGCGCGGCGAGCGCCGCCTCATAGGCGGCGGCGGCTTGCTCGGGAAGGAGGAAGCGAAGGGTTTCGAGCCGGACGCTCACGCCGGTTCGACGAAGCGGTCGAGCACGCGTTTGCGCCCCTCTTTCTCGAACTCGATATCGAGCCGATCCTCATCGGAGCCGGTGACGGTGCCGTAGCCGAATTTCTGGTGGAACACCCGCGCGCCGACGGCGATCGGCGTGCCGCGCCTTTGCCGGCGGGCTTCCCCTTGCCCCTCCGCCGGAACGTCGCGCACGCGCGGGAAGCGCGCGGCCGCGGGGAAGGCGGAAGAGGGGAAGGCGGAGGAGGGGAAGGCAGCCGAGAACACGGGCGCGGCCGTCAGCGCCGCCTCGCGCTCGAGCAGGGCCGCGCCGGACCGCGTGATGGCCTCCGCGGGCAGCTCATCGAGGAAGCGGCTCGGAAAGGCGTTCTGCCAGCCCGAGTAGAAGCGCCGGAAGCCGACATGGCTCACAATGGCTCGCGTCCGCGCCCGCGTCAGCCCGACATAGGCGAGTCTTCGCTCCTCCTCGAGCGCCTTCGTTCCCGCCTCTTCGAGCGCGCGCTGATGGGGGAAAAGCCCTTCCTCCCAGCCCGGCAGGAAGACGGTATCGAACTCGAGCCCCTTGGCGGCATGCAAGGTCATCAGGCTGACCCGGTCGCCGGCGGCATTCTCGTCATTCTCCATCACCAGGCTCACATGGTCGAGGAACCCTTCCAGGGTTTCGAACTCGGCCATGGCCCGCCCAAGCTCGCGCAAATTCTCGATCCGGCCGGGCGCTTCGGGCGATCGGTCCTTCTCCAGCATTTCGAGATAGCCGGACTCATCCAGGATCGTCTTGAGCGCGACCACGTGGCCATCGCGCGCGAGCACCGCGCGCCAGCGCGCAAAACCGCCCAGCAGGGAGGCAAGGGCTTCGCGCACGCGCCCCGAAAGCGCCCCGGCGTCATGGAGCGCTTCCGCCGCCGCGGCGAGCGGTCTTTCCTCTGCGCGTGCCCGCTCATGCAGCTTGCGCAGCGCCGCATCGCCAAGTCCGCGCCTCGGCACGTTCAGGATGCGCTCGAACGCAAGATCATCGCCCGGCCGCAGCGTGGCGCGCAGATAGGCGATGGCATCGCGAATCTCCGCCCGCTCATAGAAGCGGAGCCCGCCCACCACGCGATAGGGAATCGCCCAGGCGATCAGCCGTTCCTCGAAGGCGCGGGTCTGAAAGCTCGCGCGCACGAGGATCGCAATCTCCGCGAGAGAATGTCCCTCCGAACGCAGCCCCTCGATGCGCAGCCCGACCATCCTCGCTTCCTCATCCGAATCGCGAAGCCCGATCACGGCGACTTTTTCGCCGTCGCTCTCGGCGCGGCCGGCACGCAGCGTCTTGCCGAGCCTTCCTTCATTATGGGCGATCAGCGAGGCGGCGGCGGCGAGGATCGGCGTGGTGCTGCGGTAATTCGCCTCGAGCCGCACCACCTGCGCTCCCGGAAAATCCTGCTCGAAGCGGAGGATGTTCTCTACTTCCGCGCCGCGCCAGGAGTAGATGCTCTGATCATCGTCGCCGACACAGCAGATATTGCGATGTTCCTGCGCAAGTAGACGAAGCCACAGATACTGGACCAGATTGGTGTCCTGATACTCGTCCACCAGGATATAGCGGAGGCTCCGGTGATAAGCGGCGAGCACATCGGAATGGGTGCGGAGAAGCTCGGTCGTGTGCAGCAGAAGATCACCGAAATCGACGGCATTCACCGCAGCAAGCCGTTCCTGATAGGCGGCATAGAGCGCGCGGGCTTTCCCTTGCGCGAAGTCGGTATCCTCGGCCGGCGTGATGCGCGAAGGCGTCAGGCCGCGATCCTTCCAGCGCTGGATCTGGCCCATCAGCACCGGCGGGGGAAAACGGTGGAGATCGAGCCCGGCTTGCTGCATCAGCGGCTTCAGCAGGCGAAGCTGATCGTCGGTATCGAGGATCGAGAAGCCGGGCTGGAGGCCGGCGAGGGCGGCGTGCCGGCGCAGCATGCGCGCGCCGAGCGCATGGAAGGTGCCGAGCCAGAGCCCTTCCACCGGTGTGCCGAGCATGGCGGCGACCCGCTCGCGCATCTCGCGCGCGGCCTTGTTGGTGAAGGTCACGGCCAGCACCTGGGAGGGCCAGGCCCGCTTGGTGAGAAGAATATGGGCGAAGCGGGTGGTCAGCACCCGCGTCTTGCCCGTGCCCGCGCCGGCCAGCACCAGGAGCGGCCCGTCGAGCGTCTCCACGGCCAGGCGCTGCTCCGGGTTCAGCCGGGCCAGATAGTCGCTCATCGAGCCGAATCGCGTGGGCGGATCATTGCCGGCATATAAGGCCGCGTCCCGAGTCCGGCCAATCGCGCCCTTGCCCGGCTCAGCCGACCTTGGAGATCGGCCGCACGCCGAGGATATGCGCGATCGCGTAGGTGAGGTCGGGCCGGTTCAGGGTATAGAAATGGAACTCGTCCACGCCGTTCGCCTGCAGCAGGCGGACCTGCTCGGCCGCGACCACGGCCGCCACCATTCGCCGCGTTTCCGGATCGTTTTCGGTGTCCTCGAAAAGCTCGCCGAGCCAGGCGGGCACGCTCGCCCCGCAAAGGCCGGAGAAGCGCACCGCCTGCGCGTAGTTGGAAACCGGCATGATGCCGGGTACGATCGGGGCGGTGATGCCGGCCGTGAGGCAGCGGTCGAGGAAGCGGAGATAGACGGCGGTATCGAAGAAATACTGGGTGATCGCCCGGCTCGCCCCGGCATCCAGCTTGCGCTTGAGATTGTCGAGGTCGGCACCCGGGCTCGGCGCCTCGGGATGGGTCTCGGGATAGGCGGCGACCGAGATCTCGAAATCGGCGACCCCGCGAAGGAGGGCGACGAGATCGGCGGCATAGGCGCAGCCTTCCGGATGCGGCACGTAGCGTGTCCCCGGCGGCGGATCGCCGCGCAGGGCGACGATGTGCCGCACCCCCGCCGCCCAGTACTGCCGGGCGATCGCGATGATCTCGGCCCGGCTCGCGCCGATGCAGGTGAGGTGGGCGGCCGGCACCAGGGACGTTTCGCGGACGATGCGGAGCACGGTCGCGTGGGTGCGCTCCTGGGTCGTGCCGCCGGCCCCGTAGGTGACGGAGACGAAACGCGGGGCGAGCGGCTCGAGCCGGCGGATGCAGGCCCAGAGCTGTCCCTCGAGCGCCTCGCTGCGCGGGGGGAAGAACTCGAAGGAAAGAAGCGGCGGCGGCTCGCGCGAAGAGCGACTCGGCAGCGGCCCGATGCGCGGCCCGGTCAGCCAGCGTTCCAGCGTGCCCTGGCTTGCCGTGAGGCCCGGGCGAATGAGGGAGGAGGTCATAATTCCCCTCTTGGCGCCGATGCCCCCCCATGGGCAAGTAGCTCGGCAAGAGGTCAGGCAAGTGGCGAGGCGCAGGCCTTCCTTGTGGTTGATGAGCGGTTGCGCGCAGCGGGCGATTTCCCGCTATGGTTTTCCCGCGATGATTTCCCGCGGTAATTTCCCGTCTGGCGCAATCCGCTCTACAAGGGCCGACCGCCGACGGGGGAGCCGCCCGGGGACGCTGCCCAGGGAGCCGTGATGGAGCTGCGATGCGCCTTTTTCGTCTTCTCTTCGCCCTCGCTCTCTCCCTGCCGATGCTTGCCGCCTGCGCCACCCCGCCGCCGGCGAGCCAGCCGGAAGCCCTGGCCGATTATCGGGAGACGAACGATCCCCTCGAGCCGACCAACCGGGTCATTTACGAGGTGAGCAACGACATCGCGGACGTCACCCTGAGCCCGGCGGCGCGTGCCTATCGCTGGGCATTGCCGGGGGGTGTGCGCAACTCGGTCTCGAACGTCCTTTCCAATCTCGGCAGCCCCGTCCGCTTCGGCAATGACGTGCTGCAATTCAAATCCCGCCGGGCCGGCGATACGCTGATGCGGTTCGTGATCAATTCCACCTTCGGCCTCGGCGGCATCTTCGATGTTGCCTCCGGCTGGGGCTATCCTTCGCATCCCTCGGATTTCGGGATGACCCTCGCCGTCTGGGGCTCGCCGCCCGGGCCCTATCTCTTTCTGCCCTTGCTCGGCCCGTCCGATCCGCGCGATGTCGCGGGCTTCGCGGCCGATACGGCGGCCAACCCGGTGCGGGGCATGGGCAGCGGGCCCGGCATCACCGTCTTCAACTGGCTGACGCTGGGCACCACGACGATTTCGGAATATGCGGACAATCTGCCCGCCATCAATGAAGTGAAGCGCACGGCGCTTGATCCTTACGCTACATTCCGTAGCCTCTATCGCCAGCACCGGGAGGCTCAGATCGCAGCCGCGAAGCAAGGCCGGCCGGCAACCATCCCGGTCTGGTTCAGTCTGCCGACCAAGCAACAGAGCGAGTGAGCTGATGCCGACACGCCGCAGCCTGTTTCTCTCCGTGCCGTTGATCCTGGCGGGCACCGCCGCGCTCGCCGCCGACGAGGCGAGCATGGCATCGGACTTCGTCAGGCAGACGGGGGATGCGATCCTCAAGATCGTGAACGGCTCCGGGTCGATGGCGGATAAGCGCGCCCAGCTCACCGCGATCGTGAACACGGCCGTGGATGTTGACGGAATCGGGCGGTTCGAGCTCGGCCGCTTCTGGCCCATCGCGACTCCGGAGCAGCGCCAGGCCTATCTTTCCCTCTTCCGCCAATATCTGGTGTTCAATGTCACCGGCCGGCTCGGCCAGTATAAGGGATCGAGCTTCACGATCGAACGCAGCGAGCCGCTGAACGGAGACATCGCGGTTTCGACGACCATCCACACGCCCGGCCAGCCGACGGCGGATATGCAGTGGATCGTGAGCTTCGACTCCGGCAAGCCGCAGATCGTCGATCTCGTCGCCGAAGGCACGAGCATGCGCATCACCCAGCGCAGCGACTATGCGAGCGTGATCACCCGCAACGGCGGAGAGGACGTCCAGGCGCTGATCGATGCGCTCCGCCAGCAGCTCATCCGCATGCAGGGCGACAGCGGCTGAGACCCGCCCGCCCCGACCTTACGCGGCGCTCCGTTCGATCAGCTCGATCCGCACGTTCTCCGGGCCGCGCACGAAGGCGGTCCG
>JASHVY010000007.1 GCA_030044345.1 Acetobacteraceae bacterium
TCTCCCCACGCTTTTGCGTGCTCTCGATGACCATGTCCGATGAAGCCATCACCCGCCAGTGCCAGCAGGGACGCTCTGCCGCGTACGTGTGGCGGCGGATCGCCAGCCCAGCGTGGGCGCGACGACACTGCCCAGCAGTTCGATCGAGCGCAAAATATAGGGGTGGGGCGGATCGGCCGAGTGCACCTGAAACACGATATCGGTCGCGCGGGCCAGGGCGGTATCACACAGAAGATCGGCAATCACTTCTTCGGGCGTGCCCACGTGCGTGTCCGTAGCCTTGATCACTTCTGCAAGCGTTCCGGTCGGGTAGGCGATGCCGCGCCGGGTAGCGCTTTCCGCTGCGCGTTTCAGGCCGATTTCCGTAAGGCGCATTGCCTCTTCATGGCGGTCGGCAACGAACAGGCTGCGTGATGCCATGACACGCGGCTTCACTCCGGCGGGCAGTGCGGCCAGGTAGGCGCCGATGATCGGATTCTGCATGTCGTGGAGAGGCATGGCTGGGCTGTCGGCCGGGCGTGGCTGGGTGCGCGACAGCATCAGCCCGTCCCCGGCCTTGCCTGCGCGGACGCCACCAGGAACGGAGAACGTTGCCTGCCACAGGCGCCGGCGCAGGCTGGGAACGCTCGGATACAGCCTCGCACCTCCCGGCAGCAACTCGCCCGCCAGGGCCTGCATCAGCAGTGCCCGCTTGGCATTGTACACGGCATGGCGATCCTCATTTCGCAGCCCGAAAGCCGCGAAGGCCGCGGGCGACCCGCCGGTCCCCAGCCCCACCTCCAGCCGACCGCCGCTGCGCAGGTCGAGCACCGCCAGATCCTCGGCGACCCGGAGGGGCTGCTCCATCGCGAGCGTGATGACGCCCGTGCCGAGTCGGATGCGGCTGGTCAGCGTCGCGACCTCCGCCAGGAACACGAGCGGCGCCGGCAAGCCGCCTTCATCGGCGTCGAAATGATGCTGCGCCACCCACGCGGAATCGAACCCGCATCGCTCGGCGTGGCGGATCTGCTCCAGAGCCAGGCGGTAGCGTTCATTGGCATCGACATCGTCAAGCAGCCGAGTAAAAAAGCCGAGCCTGCGGAAGGCCCTTCCAGAATCGGGGGTCGATTCACACATTCATTCCATCTTCCGAGCTTGCGGCAGGCGCATCGTTTTCCTAAAGCAGTATTTGTGGTGATTTTTTTGCGATGCAATATTTTGTGTTGCGAGACCGGATCGGCGTGCGTCAGACTTCCCGCCCGCGACGCAACGGGCGCTGCGGAGCAAACGAGGAACGACAGCTTATGGGCGGAACCCGTCGGGCAGCATCTGGCCATAGGGACTCTGGCAGATTTCGACTCGGCCGTCGCCCGCTTTTGGCAGCCGGCGTCGCGCTGGCTATCGGCTGGAACGGGCGGGCACGAGCGGCCGGTGTGATACGCGTCGGCGTAAGCGGGCCGCTGACCGGTCCGCAAGCGCAATATGGCCGGCAGTGGAAGCGCGGCTTCGACCTCGCGCTCGATCTCATCAACGGACCCGAGGGCGGAATCCACGGGAAGAAACTTGCCTACGAATTCGAGGATTCGCAGAACGATCCCAGACAGGCCGTCGCGATCGCGCAAAAATTCGTCTCCGACCCGTCGATCATTGCCGAATTGGGTGATTTCTCGTCAACCACCTCGATGGCGGCGTCCCCGATCTATCAGCGTGGCAAGCTGGTGCAGCTCGGCTTCACCAATTCGCATCCGAAGTTCACCGATGGCGGTGACTATATCTGGAGCCCGAGCCTGAGCCAGGCGGAGGAGCAGCCGCAGCTCGCCGATCTCGCGATCGGCAGGCTGGGCTTCAGGCGGCCGGCAGTGCTCCATCTGAACACCGACTGGGGCACGCAGGCCGCCGCTCTCTTCGTTAAGGCCGCCAAAGCCAGGGGGGTCGCGGTCGCCGCATCGGAAGGCTATCTGCCCGACGAGCGCGACTTCCGCTCGATCCTGACCCGCGTCATGCAGGCGAAGCCCGATAGCCTGGTGCTGGAATCCTATTACAGCGACGGTGCGCTGATCGTGCGTCAGGCACGCGAGGCCGGGATCACCCTGCCGATCGCCGCGGTGGGTTCGATCTATTCGCCGGAATTCATCAAACTGGGCGGGAAGGCGGCAAACGGCGTCTACACCGAGTCCGAGTTCTTCCCGGACGATCCACGGCCCGAGGTGCAGGCCTTCGTGAAGGCCTACGAAGCGAAATATCACGAAACGCCGGATGCCTTCGCGGCGTTCGCTTACGACGCCATGATCCTCACCGCGGCCGTCCTGCGCCAGTACGGCACGACGCGAACGGATTTCCAGGAAGGGCTTGGCAAAATCAGCAATGTTCCGAGCGTGATCTTCGGCCGTCTGCACTTCGATCCGAAAACGCGCCGTGTGGCCGGCGCCAAGGTGACGGATATCGAAGTCGTCAACGGCAAATTCACCTTGTACGACGGGAAGCCCGCCCATAGCTGAGACGTAGCTCCGTGACAGCCTGGCTCGACTACACGGTCAACGGACTCGTCGTCGGCGATATCTACGCGCTGCTGGCAGTCGGTCTGGCGCTGATCTTCGGCGTCGCCAATCTGATCAATTTCGCGCACGGATCGGTCTTCTCGGTGGGCGCCTATGTCGGATGGCTATGCGCAGCCTGGCTTCACCTGCCGCTGCCGGCAACATTCGTCGTCGTGGCGCTGGTCTGCGCCGGTCTCGGCGTGCTGATCGAGCGAATCGGTGCCCGGCCATTCGCCCGTTCGCCGCGCATCGCGCCCCTGCTGGCGACGATCGGCATCGGCCTCATTCTGGATCAGTTCCTGCAACTCATCTTCTCGCCCGACCCGCGCGCGCTGCCGAGCGGCCTGCCCTCGATACGTTTCACCATCGTCGCCGGGGCGAGCATCGGGCCGCTCGATATCCTCATCGCGGCCTGCGGCATCCTCAGCGCGGTCGTGTTGTGGGTGTTTCTGCGTTTCACGCGGCTGGGATGGGCCGTGCGCGCCACGGCGCAGGATGCGGACGCGGCCCAGCAGGTAGGGATCTATACCGACCGTGTGAACATGCTGGTCTTCGCCATCGCCTCCGCGCTCGGCGGCATCGGCGGCCTGCTCGTCGGCATGTACTATAACGATATCGATCCCAGCATGTCCTTCGATGCGACGTTGAAGGGCGTTGTCGCGGCGATGGTGGGCGGCCTCGGCAGCCTGCCCGGCGCGATCGTCGG
>JASHVY010000079.1 GCA_030044345.1 Acetobacteraceae bacterium
TTCGCGGTGCCCGCCTTCATCGCGAGCTATGCCTGGGTCTCGCTCAGCCCGGTCTTCGAAGGCTTCAGCGGCGCACTGCTGGTGACTGCCTTCTCCTATTTCCCGCTCGTCTATCTGCCGGTGGCGGCGGCGCTGCGCGGGCTCGACCCCGCCCTCGAGGACAGCGCCCGCTCGCTCGGCTGCACGGCGGGCGGCTCCTTTTACCGCGTGGTGCTGCCGCAGCTCCGGCCGGCCATGCTGGGCGGGGCGCTGCTGGTCGCGCTCAATGCCCTGGTCGAGTTCGGCGCCTTTGCCCTGATGCGATTCCGGACCTTCACGACCGAGATCTTTGCCGCGTACCAGGCGGGCCTCAGCGGCGACGAAGCCGCGGCGCTGGCAGTCGTGCTGCTTCTTTTCTGCCTCGCCTGCCTTGCCGCGGAACAATCGCTGCGCCGGCGCGTGCGCTATGCCAGGCTCGGCAGCGGGGCGCGGCGCCCGACCCGGCCCTATCAGCTCGGCCCCTGGCGCTGGCCGACCTTCGCCATCCTCACCGCTCTCTTCGCGCTGGCGACCGGTGTGCCGATCGGGATGATCCTCTACTGGCTCACCCGCCATGGGGCCGCCGCGATCACGCCCGATGAGGTTTCCGCCGGCGCCGTTCTCGGCGCGACGCTGACCACGGTCGGGCTCGGTCTCGCCGGCGCGGCGCTCACGCTCGTTCTCGCCCTGCCGCTCGGCGTTCTCTCCACCCGCCGGGCTGGCGGCGCGCTCTCCACCGTACTGGAACGCGGAGCCTGGCTCGCCCAGGGCGTGCCCGGCATCGTCATCGCGCTCGCGCTCATCTCGGCGACGGTGCGAACGCTTCCCTGGCTTTACGAAAGCACGCCGTTGCTGTTGATCGCCTACGCCATCCTTTTCATGCCCTATGCCCTGGTCGGCATCCGCGCCGCCCTTCTTCAGGCGGAGCGCCAGCTCGAGGAAGCCGGGCGCTCGCTCGGCCTCGGTTGGTTCGGCGTGCTGGTCCGCATCACCCTGCCCCTGGCCGCCCCGGGGCTCGGGGCGGCGGCTTCTCTCGTCTTCATCGCCGTGACGACCGAGCTCACCGCCACCTTGCTGCTGGCGCCGATCGGCACCCAGACGCTCGCGACCCGGATCTGGGACGATACCTCCACCCTCGCCTTCGCCGCCGCCGCACCCTTCGCCGCGATCCTCCTCGCGCTTTCGCTGACGGCGAGCCTCGTGCTGGCGCGGCGCTTCGATCTCGCGACTGTGCGGCTCGGCGCCATCGGTTGAGGGTGGCGGGCGGAAGAATGGCCGAGCTCAGGATCGCGGACCTGACCAAGCGCTTCGCCGGGAAGATCGTGCTCGACGGGCTCGACCTTGTCGTGCCTTCGGGCGAGCTCCTCGTCGTGCTCGGCCCTTCCGGCTGCGGCAAGACGACCCTGCTCCGGCTCATCGCCGGATTCGAGCGGGCCGATGCCGGCACGATCCATATCGGCGATGAGCTTGTCGCCGGGCCGGGTTTGCACGAGCTGCCCGAGCGAAGGCGCATCGGCTATCTCGCGCAGGAGGGCGCGCTTTTCCCGCATTTGACGGTGGGCGCCAATATCGGCTTCGGGCTGCGCCGGCGGCCCGATCGTGACCGAAGGGTCGGCGAGCTGATCGCGATGGTTGGCTTGCCGCAGGATTATGCGCGCCGTTATCCGCATCAGCTTTCCGGCGGCGAGCAGCAGCGCGTGGCGCTTGCCCGGGCGCTTGCGCCGGCGCCGCGGCTCGTGCTGCTCGATGAGCCCTTCTCCGCGCTCGATGCCGCTTTGCGCCAAGCGGTGCGCGACACCGTCGCCGCGGCACTCCGCCAGGCGGGCGCGACCGCGGTGATGGTGACGCACGACCAGGCCGAGGCCTTTTCGATGGGCGATCATGTCGCGGTGCTGCGCGCGGGCCGGATCGTTCAGCACGCCGATCCGGTCTCGCTCTATCGCCGCCCGGCGGACCCGGTGCTGGCGCGCTTCGTCGGCGAGGCGGTGCTGCTTCCCGGAACCGCCGCGGCCGGCCGCGCCGCTTGCGCGCTCGGCACGCTGCCGCTTGCCGCCGGGGCGGAAGCCGAGGCTGAAGGCCCGGTGGAGGTGATGATCCGCCCGGAGCAGATCCGCCTTACCCTGCCTGGCGCGACCGGCAGCCGCCCGGCCGAGGTGCAGGATGTCACCTTCTATGGCCACGATGCCGTGGTGCGGCTTCGCCTGCCCGATGCGCCGGGGCTCGATATCGCGGCGCGGCTCTTCGGGCTGGACGTGCCGCGCCCGGGCCAGACGGTTGGCATTGCCGTGGCGGGCGAGGTCGTCGCCTATCCCGCGTGACGCCGCCCCCGTGCGGTAAGCAAAATGCGGTAGGCAAAGAAGAGAGGTTGTTCTTTCTTGAAAGAAAGAACCAAAGAACTTTTATCCTTGCATTTGGAGGCCGCAGCCAGCATCTGGTCCGGGAAACGGAGAAAAGTCTTTTTGTTTCTTTTTCTTCAGAAAAAGAAGTCTCCTTCTTTCTGAGACTTCATCGAAGTGCACAACATTTTTCCAGTGTCGCGATTGCGTCCGCATTGGGATACGACGCACTTCGGAATCGGGACACTAGCGTTCGATTGTTACGCTCTCTGGGGTCACATCGTTGGAGAAACGTTCCAGCCACTCCGCCAAAAGCTTCCTGACCGGGACGGGGAAAGCTTCATCCTGCACGGCCAGCGCCTGCACCCGCTCGACACGGAAATGGCGGAAATCCTCGCGCAGCTCACACCAGGCGCTGATCACCGTTGACTGCATGTAATATGTCACCGCGAACGGCCAGATGGTGCGTGATGTCTTGCGCCCCTGCTCATCGGCATAATCGATGTGCAGCTTGCGCTCGTCACGGATTGCGGTGCGGATGACCGATAGCTCCGCAACCGGAGGGGTCGGCGCACCCTGTCCGGAGACGAACGCGGTTGGTGCGGCCAGATGCGCGCGCAGGGCCTCCGGCAGCACCACCTCGATTTTGGAGAGGACGCTTGCAGCCGCGCCCTGAAGCCCAACATCACCGGTGCGACGCAGCAGCCGCGCGCCGACCACGATGGCTTCGATCTCCTCGCTGGTGAACATCAGCGGCGGGAGGTCGAACCCGCGACGCAGCAGGTAGCCGAGGCCGGGCGCGCCCTCGATCGGCACCCTTCGTGCCTGCAAGGTCGCAATATCACGATAGACGGTGCGGGGCGTCACTTCGAGTTCCGCCGCCAGTTCCGCCGCAGTGATCGGACCTGTCGCGGTGCGCAGCACCTGGATGATGTCGAACAAGCGATCGGCCCGGCGCATGGCAGACTTCATCCTCCGTTGTGAACGACGATAGGCCACTGACACAACGCTGTCAGCGGCGCCTGCGTATCTTTCGCCGAGAGGACGGAGATCGCAGACATGGTGCGTCGATTCGAACCCGTGGCGGACGGCGTGCTCACCTGCGGGCGGAGCGGAGCGGCGCCGGCGGCCGTGCTGGTGGCGATGTGTCTCGGCGTTCTGGTCGCGCAAATCGACACTTCGGTGGTCAATCTGGCGACCCATGCCATCGGCACAACGTTCCGTGCCGGGGTGGCGCCTCTGCAGTGGGTGTTGGACGCCTACAACCTGATCTACGCAGTGTTGCTGCTGAGCGGCGGCCTGGTGGCCGATCTGTACGGGAGGCGGCGGGCCTTCGCGATCGGGGCCGCAATCATGACAATGGGCTCGCTGGTCTGCGCTTTCGCGCCCCATATCGGGGTGCTGATCGGCGGGCGTGCAATCACCGCGGTCGGCGCCGCGCTTTTGCTGCCGTCTTCACTCGCGATCATCCGCGTGGTTTGGCCGGAGCCCGCGGCACGCGGTCGTATCCTCGGAATTTGGGCAAGCTGCAATGGGCTTGCGTTTGCGATCGGCCCCACACTGGGGGGCCAGCTCATCGAGACGTTCGGCTGGCGCAGCGTTTTTCTGCTGGTTGTCCCGTTGGCGATCGCAGCCTTCATTCTGGCCTGGTTGACGGTGCCGGAATCTGCGGATCCTGAGGAGCGGCATTTCGATCTGCCAGGGCAGGTGCTCGGCGCGATTGCGCTCGGGGGGTTTGCGCTCGCCGCGATTGCCAGCCAGGACGGCACCCGTGAATGGACGTTTGCGTTATTGCTCGCCCTGCTCGCATTGTTGTCATTCCTGCAGATTGAGCGCCGGCGCGGAGCGGCAGCGCTGGTGCCGCTCGGGTTATTCCGCATCCGCGCGTTCAGCGGTGCCATCGCCGCCACCGCAGCCATGACCTTTGGCATTTACGGAATGATCTTCCTTCTGCCGCTCGTTTGGCAGTCCGTGATGCATCTCTCGCCGCAAGAGGCCGGGCTGGCGCTGATGCCGATATCACTCGTGTTCTTCGCGATATCCACGCAGTCCGGCAAGTTGGTGCAGCGCTTCGGCGCCCGCGCAATGACCGCCGGCGGCACAGCCCTGATCGGATGTGGATTGCTGATCGTCGCCGCCACGCGGGCGGGAGGTCCGATGCTGCTGGCGCAGTGCGGCCTGGTGCTCGCCGGGCTCGGCATGGGGCTGAACAGTGGACCATTGTTCGGCATCGCGGTCGGTTCCGTTGGGCGCGAACGGTCGGGCACGGCCGCGGCGTTGATCAATGTGGCGCGCATGACAGGAGCGACCTTGGGCGTCGCGCTTTTGGGCACCGTGTTCAGGCTGCTGCATGGCGGGCACGTTGGCTTGCGTGCTGCGATGCTGATCGGCGGCCTTGTGCAGCTCTGCGGCGCCCTGATTGCATTCGCCGCGATCCGACAAGACGGGCCGGCCGCGCAGACGAGGTCACGATGACTCCCGGCGGAATCGGGACGCCCCACGAAGGGATTTCCCACAACGGGGTCCCTGCGAACAGGTCCAAGGGGCGCCCCGAACATATCGGCGGGGGCTTCGATGCGGAGCGATCCGCCAAAGTCATGCAATTGATCGAGAAAGCAAAGCAGGTGCGTGATGACCGGAAATCATCCCGCTCTCGACGAAGCAAATCCACGAGAATGGGGCCACCTGTCCGACGTATTGGCCTGCTTATCGGCTTCTTTCGGATCATCACTGCGCGTATCGGCAGGTTTTTGCAAAAACGTCGATTCGCAGCGTCTCGACGCTGGCTCCTTGACGCCGATGACCGGACGCTTGCCGACCTTGGCATTTCACGCGCACAGGCAGCGTTCGAGGTGACCCGTCGACCTTGGGAGAAAAATTGATCTAGCGTGATGATTTTCGGTCATCACGCTCTTGCTTTGTTTTCT
>JASHVY010000080.1 GCA_030044345.1 Acetobacteraceae bacterium
GCCTGTTCGCACGAAATCCCATAGTTCGAAATAGCCACGTTTCGTCCACGCGCTGGTGGTTTCGAGAACGGCCAGATGGATGCGCGATCTCTACCTGCAGCGCTTCGATTCTACTGAATATTCCATGGAATCCACAAGAATAGCCTCCAATTCCGGTATCCGGTCATTCCTTTCACGCCGACGCCCGCTTGATATCCTCCCCATCGATTTCATCCTTGCCAAAGATCTTGCGGAAGAGATCTTCCCCATAACTCGTGTCCAGGGGTTGGCCTTCGAGCATCCGGAAGGTTCTTTCACCGGCATCGGATCGTTCCGCTCGAAGGAAGAGTACGCCGTCCAGTCCCTCCTCTTCAAGCCCATGCGCAAAATCGTACATGTGCGTCACAAAGCAGACGCGGACGTGTCGCTCCACCAGCGCGTGCACGATCTGCCGCGCGATCTCCGAGCCCTCTCGCTCGTTCGTTGCCGCAAAGGATTCATTGAACAGGATTGTTCCGTCCGCCCGGATGCGATCAGCGATCCCGCTCATTCGATCGAGCTCTTCATCGAACTTGCCGCTCGTCATCGTAGCGTCCTCCTCGCGCTTGAAGTGGCTGAAGAGACCGCTGCATGTTGCGGCCGCGTACCTCTCGGCGGAGACGAACATCCCGCACTGCATCATCATTTGGGCCAATCCTAGACTGCGTAGGAACGTTGACTTGCCGCCCTGGTTGGCGCCCGTGATGACAATAATATCCTTGCCGTCCGCATTCGCCGTATTGCCGACAATCGTCCTGTCCATGCTTAGCGCTAGTGCTGTGTCATAGAGCCCCTCGAGACTGAGCTCCCTGCCTCCTAGCGGAAAAGGGGCAGGGAAGCAGACCACCTGCCTCCTGGCCGTCAGAGCTTCGACGAGATTGAGGCAGCCGACATAGAAGGCAAGTTCTGTACGCATCAGCTTGAAGAAGCTTAGGATGTGATCGGTCGAACGCGCCAGTGCGTTTGCGACGAGATTGATGCCACGATCCCGCAATTCCGAGAGCGCCCGCGCTCCCGCCTCGTCACGCTCATGCAGACGGTAGGTAAAGGAAGCCGGCCCACGCCCGATGAGCCAGTCGATCCATCCCGGCTGGTCGTCGTTCGGCTTGCGCAGGCAGTAATCGAGTCCCCTGAGACCCCTGCCAAACGTGGCACTTTCCAATACCCCGCTACGAAAGCGCAAGCGACGGAGATGCCCGCTGATCTCGCCGAAATACTTGTCCGAGAGTTCGGCAGCCAGCATTGCGAAGAAGCGTCCGAAACCTGCCGATTTGAAGTCACTACTAGACCGTTCGGCCATTCCTCGCAGCTTCCTCAACATCTCGGTGAACATCTCGAGCACTTCAACCGAACGGTGCAGCATATAGCCCGGGTGCTTGGAGAGCCCGCCCCAGAAATTCTTCCTCTCTTTCTCGATCGCTTCCACAGAGAGGGCGTAGAGTTCACGCACGGTCTTCGGATTCTCCAAGCAATCGCGCAGGACAGCCTGGCGGTAGTGAATTGTCTCCACGTCAACGAGACTCGCAAGGACCGCTTTTGTCACGACCTCTCTGACGAACGCGTCACCGCCTGCCATCGTAGCGAAGATGATCGGAAGGCCGAGATCCTGTGTCAGCGCTTCCGCAGCAGGCGGTGGCGCCTGCTCCATGTCGAAGTCGCAATCGGCGTACATGAGGTAAGCTTTCATTCCCGAATGCGCTCCTTCAGCATCTCGTAGGTCAGCCGATATTTTTCGGCGATCGCGATAGCGTAGGCTCGCCCATCGGCCGGCCGGCGCACGATCCGGAAGGTCCGGGAGGCAAGATCGCCGGGTACGATCGTACTCACCATGCTGACGGTGGTATCGGAGAGTCGCGCCAACTCCTCGACAAACGTGACGAATACGCATATCAAATCACGTGCGATAATCCGCCGCATTACCTGCTTTCCAATGAAGATGGCATCCTTAAGCGTCGTCGTGCTGAAGCTCTCGTTCATCACAACGACACTTCGTGGTGTCACCCTCTCCAGGATGTCGTGGACTCGGATAAGGTCGTCCTCGAACTTGCTTCGTAGGTTCTCAACTTTCTCCTCCCGTTCGAAATGGGTAAATAGCTGGTCGAAGAGGACAAGCCGTGCCTCCCGCCCAGGCACCTGGATACCGAGATTCGCAAGATAATGCAGTTGCCCAAACATGCGGGCGAAGGTCGTCTTGCCTCCCTGGTTCGGTCCCGACACAATGATAATGCGCTCCCGTCCGGATAGCTGAAAATCGTTGCATACGACTGTATGTCCAGATTCAGAAAGCTTTCGCGCAAGGGCAAGATCGAATCCGTCACCAACAACAACCTCTTTGTTGCTCGTCGAAAGTCTCGGATAGCAGAATGTGAGCCCTGCCTTTGTGATCGGACGAATGAAGTCGAGATAGGCGACGTAAAACTGCGTCTCGCGATCGAAATCACGGATGATCGGATCTAGGAATCCAGCCTGCTCTGTGCAGAACCGCTCAAGCTCGGAAAACAGCTCTGGATAGAGCCGGGCGACGAAGTTGAGTACCGCTGCCTCGACGTGGTTCATCTCGACCGGCTCGGGGAAGCCCACCCGATAATCCTTGCCTTCCCCTTGAGCGAATTTACGAAAGCTCTCCTCAACTGCCTCGCTATAGTCGATCTCGCCTTCGTACTTGCGGACAGTCACTGAGCTGTCTCTGATAAGTAGGCAATACTCGATCCTTGTGAGTTCAGATGCAATTCGTTGTGCTTGCTGTGCGAGTCTAACAAATTCTTCGCTAGCCAAGTACCCAATGAGCCACGAGCGGAATCCCTGCAACCCGCGCGACTTCGGTTCGCTGGCTTCGAGTTCGTCACGTAACGCTTCGACCGCCTCACAATAGACAGTGACTGCGTCTAGAAACCACCATTCCTTCTGCTGCTTGTAGTAGAGCTTTTTCGATCGCCCAAGTTCCTCGCGCATTCGGCGCATCCGTAGGGAAAATCTGGTCACGGCGGAGAAAGTCTCCTCACCCTCGAGGTCGCGCATTACCTCGTGGCGATAGCGAATTGCCTCCAGAGTCCCGGGGGGTGAATAAAAGAACGGCTTCAGGTTATACTCAGCCTTATTGGCGGTGATCGCATCAATGATCTGGTCAAGATTGAGGTCGGCGAAGAATGCGGGCTCCTCTGCTGCACTCGCTCCACCTTCTTCGTTCGGATAAAGGATACTGCGAAAGATCATCACCTTAACCCGCCCGGCGTGTTAGTGGGGCAATGTTCGTGCCTGCGTGTCGCGCCGGTGGTCCCATCTCGGCACGCGGGTTACCGATCAGAGCGCGCAACCCGCGCTCGCTTGCCATCAGCTCTTCCTTGCTGGTCAGATGTCGCTGCATTCCGTCGAATTTTAGCGCGAAATACCGCATATCTTCGGCCAATCGATCGAGGAGGTCTGCCTGGCGGATCAGCACCTTGCCAATCGCCGCCGGTTCATCGATCGCGCTTAAAAGGAGCTGAAGGTGAGGCAGACATATCGCCGACAGGTTCCTTAGCACCGCATCTCCGCCGCTTCGGAGCCGTTTTGCCGCAGCCATAGCCGCTTCGTCAGCGGTGCGGCGCGCCACGGCGCAGGCAATGCAACTGTCTGCGCTCGGCAGTGCCTCCACGACGGAGTCGGATGCGACCGCCGCACTGGGTTCGCTGCGCGCCACTGCCCTTAGATAATCCGCTTGCCTCTCGACCACGCCAGCAAAGCCGGTGCAGATCTCGCGCGGAGCTGCCATTGCCTCGAGCTGCCACGTATGCGGGCCGCACAAGCCCCGCTGCTCTTCAAGCTTCGCCCGTACCTTCTGATCACCATGGAGTCGGTATTGGTACGAAGCAAGGAAGTTGAAAACTGCGTCGGCAACCCGCCCGCAGATTTCGCACTCGGGCAAAACCGAGGGGATCCTCGGTGTCGCTTCTATCGCCACCCGCTCCGATTGTTCGCCTAAGATTTCTTCGCGCAGCACCGAGAGCCATGCCTGCTCCGCGTCGGTATCGGGGATGCTTTTGAGCACCTTTCCAATCCTGTCGCACATGCCGAGCAGGAACTCTCGTCGCTTTTCGGTGAGCAGGAAATCAAGAAGCGCTGTCTCGAAGGCCGGCAACCCGCTCGCTGTCAGCGCAGGCTCGTCTCCCTTGAGGCGTGCCTCGAGCGCCTGCCGCGCCGAGAGCGAGTAGATCTCCCTTTGCAGTTCGCCGAAGATCGCCGGAAGCCGTTCCGCGAGATGGGAGAGTACCTCGGCGCGGTCAGAATCACTAACACAGTCTTGTTTGTTGATGACCACGAACACACGTCGGCCTGAACGGTGGATACCCTCGAGTACGTTTCTCTCTTCCTCGGTAAGCGGACCCTCGTAGCTTGTTACCAACACGAAGGCATCTGCCTCGGGCAGGAATGCTTCGGTCGTCCGCGTATTTTCGATGATCGATGAACCGAGGCCCGGCGTGTCGATAAAATGAAATCCCCGCCGCAGCAGCTCGGCTGGAAGCTGTACCTCGGCCATGCGGATGCCTCGCGAGTTGCCGGGGTTCCCTCGCTCGGTGATGTACTCCGCAAGCTCCCGGATCGGGATATCCAGGAAAAGATTCGTGTGCCGATAGTGCAATACCGCCCTCTCTTCGGTCCCGTAGCTGACCGTTGTGATGACGGAGGTTACGGGAACGATCCCTGTGGGCAGCCGGTCGGTGCCAAGCATTGCATTCATCAGCGTGGTTTTGCCACGGCTGAATCGCCCAACCACAACGAGATTGAAACGATCCTCGGCAAGGCGGGAGAAGAGTGCGCGCACCTCCTCCCGCGGGAGCTTATCTTCCCGGTTCATCGCCGCGCTGCGTAGAATCTCGGCGAGTGCCGACTTCATCCGGTCATATCGCCGGAGATCCATCAGACGTCACCCACGTCGTCGCCGGCATCGAGGAAGAGACGCCTCATCGGTCATGCTCCTGCCCATAATAATCTCATGGCAGGAGTCATCAGCCGTAGTGGCGATTGACCCGGGCGGACTCCATCGCCCGTAAGCCTTTATACGCCCTTATGTAGCGATTTCCGGCCCGTGCCGCAATATCGATCCGAATATGAGGCCATGGTCTACAAGAGATTGAAATAACACGGAAAGTTGCCGAATTTCGTATTCATCGATGCAAAACGCATCGGAGCGTTCTCAAGAGCGCATTGATGGTCAAGGGTAAGCGGTGTTCTGCGACCCTTACCCTGGCAGGTTGAGGTTCATTGGGTCTGCGCAGGCGCCCAGAGCCAGGGCACAAGCTCGTCAATGCGCGACTGAGGCCATCCGTTGACAAGGCGAGTGAGCAGTTCGGTGAAGTAGGCGTGCGGGTTGACGCTATTGAGTTTGCAGGTCTCGGTTAGCGAGGCGAGCGCTGCCCAGTTCTCTCCGCCCTCATCGCTACCCACGAATAGACTATTCTTTCTGGATAGCGCGACCGGGCGCATGCTCCGCTCGACACTGTTTGATCCGGACAGTGCGCTGATGCGCCGCTCGGACGCGCACGAATATCGCCAAGCTTACAACGCGCAGGCCGTGGTCTGCGCTGATGAGGCGCAACTGACCCTGGCCACGAATCTGGTGGCCACCCCAGCCGACGCGCCCAGCTTCGCCGCGACCATTCTGGGGATGGCGGCAACCATCGGCCTGCCCAGGACGGTCCTGGCCGATACCGGCTTCGCCAGCGACCCGGCAGTGGCGGACCTGCAAGCCCGCGGCATTGAGCCACTGGTGGCGATTGGGCGGACCCAGCAGCACCGGCCCTACGACTTCCGCCCGCCGCCCAAACCAAAACCGCCACGGCAGATCACCGAATCCTGGCGCGTTGCGATGAAAGCCAAGCTGGAAAGTAAAGATACAAAGAACCTCTATAAGAAGCGCAGGCAAACCGTCGAACCGGTGTTCGGCATCATCAAGAGTGCCATGCGCTTCGTCCGCTTTCATCTACGCGGTCTGCACAATGTCGCCGCAGAATGGCGTTTGATCGCACTCGCCTACAACTGCCGGCGGATCGCCCGTCTCAAAGCGGCATAATCAGCCACCCTGCTCACCCTCACGCCTGGCCAACATCCCAACCCGACAGGCTGCTAGTGCTGGGATTGATCGCTGACGCCGGCGACCAAGCCACCGGGCGCTATATCGACTTCTTCATTGCCAATACCCGTAACCCGAACACTCGGCGCGGCTATGCGCGCATACAGAACCAGATTTTGCCGCGTTCAGTGCCATGACCCGTGGCCGTGCACCGACCCGGTCGGCCTCATAAGACGATGCCGAGCCCGGGCGGCGGAAGTCCACAGTCGCCGGAGAATCGCCTTATCAAGAAATTTTGATTTCCGTCGGGATGTGGCGGGGCGGGGCTTTTGTAGTTCCGGGGGCGCGAGTGCAAGAGCGCAGCGGAGCTCGGCGCTCGATATCGCCGGGCAGGACAAGGCCAACCCGGTTTCGCTCATTCTTTCGTCGGTGATGCTGCTGGATTGGCTGGCGTGGCGGCATGAGGCGGAGAATTTCGCCAGGGCGGCCGCGGTGATCAAGCGCGGGGTGGACGGAATGCTGGCGCGGCCCGAGACAAGGATGCGCGATCTCGGCTGCAAGCTCGGGACCAAGATATTCATCAATCACAACCACCCGCCGCCGGCAGTTGCGGATAAGTTGCAGGGCCTGATCGCGGCCGGATGCGAAATCTACCGAGACGCCCCCCGGCCTACAAACGCATCGAATCTGAACGTAAAGATTGCGGCCGTCGGCAAAACTTGGACAATCCGCGACGCGATGACCGCCTCGGCTCCCGCGATCAGCCGCAAAATGCGCATATGGTGCCGCCTCAGCGATCCGGATCACCTTTGGGCATCGGTCCGCCCGGCAACTTTCGCCGCGTCGCCTTTCGCCGAGCCCTGCCTCCGCGCCTTCCAAACGATGAGCGGCGAGACAAGGATCGAGGTCGCGATCATGACGATGACGACATCGACAGCGGCATAGATCACCGCCGTCAAGATGGAGGGTGGGGTCGTGGTCTCGTTGGAGCGGACGTAGCTCCACAGCGCGCCATGGAAGTCGTAACGAATGAAAAACCCACTGCCGAAAATCTCACCCAGGATGCCGGAGGCCACCAGCGTCGCCACGGTCCCGGCGGCGACGCCTTTCTCCGGCCACTCCGACCAGGCCGAGAACCACAAATCCATCAGCGTCGTACCGATAAGCGCTGACAAGATCAGGCCGATCAGCCAGGGCGCCGAAGTTCCGATCTGGCTGATCGAAACAAAGGCGGCAAAGACCGCCGATGCGATGAAGCCGCTTTTGTACATGTGAGTTCTCCCCTTGCGAACTCGATCCGACGTTGCAATTATGCCGCATCGTAGGGGGCAGGGAAATAGCGTGGAGGACGGCGTTACCGGCCCGGCGCGCGCTACGGGTTCAAGCGCGATCTGGTGCAGGAGACTGTCTATGAGAGCTCTGCGCAAGAGCAGGTGCCATGTGTCGCGCCTCTCGAGGCCTGCGCGACGGCGGGCGCGCATGAGCTCGACAAATTGTCGAGCGTCTCCTCTAATTCGATCCGCCCATGAATGGTCTGGTTATGCTCTGTTGCTGCACCGCGATCTGTTGCTAGAAAGCGTATGTATCATGCGCCTTCAAAGTGAAGCATAGGTGAAAGTGGATAAGAAGACTTTTAACGTCGGCCGTGTAAAAGCCGCAATTGCAGCCGTCGATACGAAGCCCGCGGAGCTATTCGAACTGTGTTGCTATGGAGCTATAGATTGTGGGACCCATCCGAATCCCCTTGGAACATTCAGTGCAATGAAGATGGAGTAAGTCCTTGGAGGGGCTGCAATTGGTGAGCACTTGGTAAAGACGCCAAGTCAGGCGGCGCGCTTCAGTTCGGCTGGCTTCCGATGCCTGGGCAG
>JASHVY010000081.1 GCA_030044345.1 Acetobacteraceae bacterium
TCTATCCCTACGCCATCGCCCATCGGCTGAAGGCGGCGCATCACCACAAATCGACGGCGACAGGCTATAAGAACCAATTGGCGGCCGTGGCGAAGCGCACCGGCTGGTCGGCCGCGAAGCTCGAACAACGCCTCGCGGCAACGGTTCCCGGGAAGCAACATGACCGGCTCGACGCTTTCATGGCGGCCTGGGTGGCAGGCCTGCCGCCGGAAGGCCGCTACCCTTACGGCACACCCGCGCAACCGGACGATGTGATTTGGGTTCCGGGCTAGAGCGGGATGAGATCGCTTGCGCTCACGTATCCCGCTCTCGCTATTTGTTTTCCCGCGTGATTCAGACCCGCGGTGTTCCCACCTTCGACGATCACTCCTACGATGCGATGAGTTTCGCCAAGGCTTCCTTCGCCAGTCGCCTGGTCAGCTCGCCCGCAGGCAACTCTTTGCCGAGACGTGCCGCCTGACCCGACCATAGGGGGATGAAGTCGGCCGATCCGCTCGGCTCGGACTTCGCCCGCAATGGCCCCAGCCCGCTGCCTGCGAGAGGGAAGGGGGGAGCGAGCTCGGACATCGGACCAACCTCGCGGACGATGCGATTGAGGATGGCCCGAGCGGGGCGGCCGCTGAAAATGTTCGTGAGCACCGTGTGATCGGCCCCGGCTGCTGCCAGGGCTTGTCTGTGCGCTGGAGCCACGCGAGCCTCAGGACAAAAAAGATAGCTCGTTCCAATCTGTACCGCGGAGGCGCCAAGGGCAAAAGCGGCGACAATGCCGCGGGCATCGGCAATGCCTCCCGCCGCAATGACCGGCAGGCCGACAGCGTCAACCACTTGCGGAACGAGCGCCATCGTGCCGAGCTGGGTCGAGATGTCGTCGGAAAGAAAAATCCCGCGATGGCCGCCGGCTTCGGCCCCCTGCGCGATGACGGCATCGCAGCCATTCTCTTCGAGCCATTGGGCCTCCTTGACCGTGGTCGCCGATGAGAGAATCTTCGCCCCGGTTTTCTTCACCCGGGCCACGAGATTTTTATCCGGGAGACCGAAATGGAAGCTCACAATCTCAGGTTTCAATTCCTCCAAAAGCTCGCAATGCGCGCTGCCGAACGGCTCGATCGCGGACGGTTTCGTTGCCATTTCCGGATCGAGTCCAAGCTCGACATAATAGGGTTTCAGACGTTCTCTCCAGGCTGCCTCGCCGGCAGCATTGATGGCCGGCAGCTTATGGCAGAAGAAGTTGATATTCACGGGCTTCGACGTGCGTTCCCGAACAGCGCCGAGCTCGCTTCTCAACTGGCTTCCGCTCAGCATCGCACAGGGAAGCGAGCCGAGGCCGCCTG
The DNA here is from genome assembly GCA_030044345.1 of Acetobacteraceae bacterium. Lineage (GTDB taxonomy): Bacteria > Pseudomonadota > Alphaproteobacteria > Acetobacterales > Acetobacteraceae > JAKAWQ01. The sequence continues at coordinate 1,332 of JASHVY010000081.1, forward strand.
CTTCCGCGACGGCGATCACCATCGCGGGCGTGGCAGCTCCCGCCATGGGGGCCTGAACGATCGGCAGCTCAATTCCCAGGAGGTCGAGGATGCGTCGGTCCGGCCATGCTGTCATGATCTTTCTCCGAGGCTGGAGGATGGGAGAGGCATGATCGCCTTTCGGCCTGAAGTTCAGGAAGCGGGAATCACCAGCGCCCAGAGCGTGATGACCGAAGGTGGGATAACCGTAGGTCTGAATCACGCGATGGAACAATGACCAAGAGCGGGATGAGCGAGTGTGAGCGACCTCATCCCGTTCTGGTGCGCCGACCACGGTCGGCATGCAGGATTTCATCCGTCACGAAACGAGCCGTTTCACCGCTACCCGTCCTCTCTCTTCGTCATGACTGAAGGTCAGGACGCTCTGGCGAAATCCGCGACACGCTCGCCGATCATGATCGCGGCGGCGTTGGTATTGCCTGAGACAACCGTGGGCATGATCGAGGCATCGGCAACCCGCAGCCGCTCGATCCCACGCACGCGCAATCTTGCGTCCACCACCGCCGTCTTGTCCGGCCCCATCCGGCAGGTGCTGGTCGGGTGGAAGACGGTGCCGCCATATTGCCTGGCGAAATCAAGAAGCTCCGCATCCGTCTCGACGCCGGCACCCGGGAGATATTCCGCTTCGACCATGGCGCGCATGGAGGAACCCTCGGCGATGCGCCGGCCGAGGCGGATTCCGGCGATTAATGTGCGCCGGTCGAGCTCGGTTGCGAGATAATTGGGATGGATCGCGGGAGGGGCATGCGGATCGCGGGAGCGCAGCCGGATCTCTCCCCGGCTCTCGGGCCGAAGCTGGCAGACAGTGGTCGAGAAGCCTGAAAATTTGTGCAACCCTTCCGCGGGCCGGTCGTTCGAGAAGACGATGAAATGATACTGCACATCCGGCGTGGCGAGCTCCGGGCGCGTGCGCGCGAAGAGGCCGACCTGCCCGGCCGCGATCGTGAGCGGCCCGCGGCGGAAGAGAAGATAATTGAGGCCGGTGGCGATCTTCTTCGGCCAGCTTTGCATGATGTCGTTGACGGTGATCGGCAGGCGGCAGCGATGCACGATCCGGGATTGATAATGGTCCTGCAGGTCCTGCCCGACGCCGGGAAGGTCGGCGACGATCTCGATGCCGTGCTCGGCGAGGTGCGCGGCCGGGCCGATGCCGGAAAGCATGAGAAGCTGCGGCGAATTGATGGCCCCGCTGCTGAGGATGACCTCGCGGCGCGCGCGGATGAAGAGCTTCTCCCCACCCCGCGTCACTTCGACTCCCACCGCGCGATTGCCCTCGAAGCGGATGCGTTCGGCGAGTGAATCGGTCATCA
>JASHVY010000082.1 GCA_030044345.1 Acetobacteraceae bacterium
GCAGTAGGGTGCAGTAGGACACGGTTTGTCAGCCTCTCGAGCGCACCGGCTGTGGCATCCGAGAGCGGTATCTTGAAGGAATCTTGACGTTAAAAGATCGGTAAGGTGATCGGTCGTACTGAGTGATCGATCGGTGCAACCCGGCCACAGGCCACTTGGACGGTGAGAGCGTGATCGCCGGAGGGAAAATCGCCGGAGGCGTGAATCACGTGGGAAAACAAATGGTTGGAGCGGAATGCGCAAGCGTGAGCGAACGCGGCTCGCTCCAGTCCACGGGCACGACCATCGCGAGGAATTGACCGGCACCCTCCACTTCGTGATCCGCGCGCTGGCTGCCCGCTGGCATAAGGGAATATGGCTCGTATTGGGCGCCGAGACACTGACTTCTCGCAGTCGTAGAGCTGAAGATGATCGTTTTCATTATTATTGCAGGGTGGCTGCTCGTCGCCATTTTGGGCGGCGTGTGTTTCAGCCTCTGGTTGCGATTCTGCGGCCACCGTGAACCTGCCGAGCAGGCGAGCAGCGACGTCGCCGTGCCTGTGCAGAAAGAGCTTAGGGTGTTCAGCGAGGCGCCGGCGACATCTCCGGCGGGAACAGTCCACACCGAGCAAGACCCTTGTTCGTCACGCGCTGTCCCACCGTTAACCGTTAATTAAAGCAAATTGCCGACGCTCAAGATTATTAAACTTGGCAAGATTATTGCGACTGGTAGGGAGGTGGCGGCGCGCCGGCAGAACTATGCTGACCGGCGGCATAGCCCTGGCTATAGGCATTTTGCTCGTCTGCCTGCTGATTTTCCTTGACGTGATTGTACACGAGCCCGCCAACGAGACCGACTCCGGCGCCAATCGCAGTGCCGAGCGCCGCATTGCCCGCAAGCGCCCCGATGACCGCCCCACCGGCGGCTCCGCCCAGTGTGCCGACGCCTGCCGCTTGCTCCTGCGGCGTCAAATTCTCGCAGCCACCCAACAGGGCGATACAGGCGGCGAGGACAATGAATTGTTTCATGGCCTTTCCCTCCATGCGCAGTCACTGCCCTGCCGCGCAGGGAAAGCGCTGAGCAAGAAATTCATAGACGCCATCGGTCGGCGGACGCTCTCCCTGCGAGGGGTTTTCTTTTACCCATGACACGAATTCCGCGATCGCTTGATTACGAGTGGGCGCAGGTTTCGGAATGCAGAATACAGGCTTGCCACGCGCCGCATTGATCTGGGCCAAGACCTCATAGGTTCCGAGCATGTAGCCATGGCAGAAATTCTGCGCGGCCGTCGTCATCAGGAGATTGGACGACGATGTGTCGGCGCATAGCTCTGCCAGCGCGCTGGTCGTCGGCACCATGAAGGTCTGTTCCACGGGCTGGCTGTGCGCGGTGGGCGCAAGAGCCACTGCTGCCAGGGCGCAAACCGGAAAGAGCAATCGCTTCATTTTACCCTCCGCGCTCGCGGCACGACAGCCGCACCATGCCGTTCGAAGGACGGTCGCCAGGACGTGACCTGATTTTAATTTTAAGGGGCTGTAAACACGTTGTCACCAAGTTTTGCAATAAAAGGAGCATGTTAGGGGTCCGGGCGCGTGACCGCGGGCTGATCAACCGGGTGAATATGGGCTTCCCGCGACCGGCGCATCGGGCTCGTCTGCCGGCACTTGCGCGGAAGAATGCCCCTCTGATCCGAAAGCTGGCTGCTCCAGCTTGCTGTGGAGTCCGGCTTGCGCCGATGTGCTGCGCTGCGGCACAGCCGGCCGCACCAATCCACAAATGGGCGATCAGGCGGCGCGACTGGCACGGGCCCCGGCGAGAGCCTTCACCTTCTCGCTGTCGGCGGCGAGCTCGGCGGCCGGGCCGGCATGGGTGATCGCGCCGTCGCTCAACACATAGGCACGATCGGCGAAGGCGAGAGCCAGAATTGCGTTCTGCTCGACGAGCAGGATTGCCGTGCCTTCGTCGCGCATCCTTTGCACAGCCCGCATCACCTCATCGACGATGACCGGAGCGAGGCCCTGCGATGGCTCATCGAGCAGGAGCAGTCGCGGATTGAGCAGGAGCGCACGCGAAATCGCCAGCATCTCCTGCTCGCCTCCCGAAAGGCGTCCGGCCTTGCTGGTACGTCTCTCGGCGAGCCGGGGGAAAAGCGAGAAAATTGCAGTGAGCGACCATCGCCCCTGGGTCGGCGGTGGGACGCGCAGATTCTCCTCAACCGTCAGGTGGCGGAACATGCGCCTTCCCTCGGGCACGTAGCCGACACCGCTCTGCGCGATCCGGTGCGTGGGCCAACCAGTCACGGCCACGCCGCCGATTCGCACATGCCCTTCGCGGGGTGGCGTGAGGCCCATGATCGCGCGCAGTGTCGTCGTCTTGCCGGCGCCATTGCGGCCAAGCAACGTCACCACTTCTCCCTCGGCCACCGTCAGGGAAACGCCGTGAAGGATATGGCTCTTGCCATAATAGGCCTGCAGACCCTCAGCTTCGAGGAGGGAGCTCATCGGCGCGAACCGAGATAGGCGGCCTGGACCGCCTCATTCGCAGCAATTTCGGCAGCATTGCCCTCGGCCAGCAGCGTGCCGTTTTCGAGCACGGTGATACGGTCGGCCACGCCGAAGATGATGTCCATGTCGTGCTCGATGAACAGCATCGTGATGCCGCGCTCCCGGTTGAGCCGGCGGATGATGCCCACCATGTGCTCCGTCTCCTCCTCACCCATTCCGGCGGTTGGTTCGTCAAGAAGGAGAAGCCGCGGTTCACGCGAAAGCGTGATTCCCATCTCGACGATCCGCTGATCACCATGGGCGAGCTCGCTCGCCACCCGGTCCGCCTTGTCGGCGAGATGCACGGCCTCGAGCAGTTCTTCGGCGCGGCGTGCCACCGCCCGCCGCCCGGCGGCGCCGAGGAAAGGGCGGAAGGTAAGTCCCATCGCCGCTTCGACCGCCAGGCGCAGATTCTCGTAAACGGTGAGATCGGGAAAAATTTCGGTGATCTGGAAAGTGCGGATGATGCCGCGGGCAACCAGGCGTGCCGGCTGTTCGCCCGTGATCTCGCGCCCCTCGAAGAGGATGCGCCCAGCACTCGGCGGAAAGAACCCACTGATGAGATTGAAGAGCGTGGTTTTGCCGGCGCCGTTGGGGCCGATAACGGCGCGAAGCTCTCCCGGTTCAACCGTGAGGTCGATATCGCTGAGCGCCCGCAAGGCCCCGAAGCTGCGCGAGACGCCATGCAGCTCGAGCAGGCTCACCCGCTCCTCCGTCGCGCCAACACGCCGAGCAAGCCGCGTGGAAAGAAAAGCACGACGAGCATGAACATAACTCCGATGACCGAAAGCCAGTTCTTCGTCATGGTGCTGGCGTAGTCCTGCATGATGACGTAGATCGCCGCCCCAACGAAGGGACCCCAGAAATTGCGCATGCCGCCGAGCACGCAAATAATCACGAAATACCCGGAAAGCTGCCAATAAAGATCGAGCGGCGAGGTGAAATTGTTGAGAAGCGCATTCATGCTGCCGGCGAGCGCAGTGACGAAGCCCGAGATGGCGAAGGAGATCCAGGTCAGGCGTTCGACACGAATACCCAGGAACTCGAGCCGGCGCGAATTCTCCCGTGCACCCACCATGGCATGGCCAAGGGGGGAGTTCAGCACCCGCCAGAGCAGAAAAACGCCCACGGCAAAAAAGAAAAGCACGAAATAATAGAAATGCGGACCGGTAAGCGTGACGCTACCGCCGGGGAGCGCAAGCGGCTCGCGTTGGAATCCGGTCAGTCCGTCTTCACCGCCCGTGAAGTTGTTCCAGCGCACAGCGATGAAATAGAACATCTGGCCGATCGCGATCGTGATCATCGCGAAATAGATGCCCCGTCTTCGCATCACCACGGGCCCGACCAGGGTTGCGGCGAACCCGCCGAGAAGGACGCCGGCGGCCACCGCGAGCCACATGTTCGGGCCGACATAGCGGAGCATCAAACCGGTACCATAGGCACCGAGGCCGAAATAGGCGGCATGGCCGAAGGAAAGCCCGCCCGTGAAGCCGAGAAGGAGATTGAGGCCCATTGCGGCAAGGGCATAGACCAGCACGCGCGTCCCGAGATCGGTGTAACTGCCGATCAACGGCAGCCAGACAGGAGCGAGCAGAAGAACGGCGGCGAAGATTGCGAACCGGAGCCGCTCACCGCTCCAAGCGGGAAGGCTCGAGCCGGCGCGGGTGCGCTCCCTTGTTTCCGTCTCCACGCTCACTCGAAGAGGCCTTCCTGACCGAGCAGCCCGCGTGGGCGAACCATCAGCACGAACGCCATGATGAGATAGATGACGACTTCGCTCGCAGAGGGGAAATAGGCGGTGGTGATGCCGGCGGCGACTCCGATGATGAGGCCGCCGAGCAGGCTGCCGATGAGGCTGCCGGCGCCGCCGACAATGATGGCAACGAAGCTCGGCATGATCAGGCTCGACCCCATGGTCGGCGTGAGACCGAGCTGACCTGCCGCGAGAATGCCGGCAAGACCGGCGAGGAGGATGCCGAGCGCGAAATTCGCGCCACGCAGGAAATAAATATTGACGCCGAGCGAGGCCACCGTTTCGAGATCGGCGTTGCCGGCACGAATGCAGATGCCGAGCCGGGTGAAACGCAGCACGGCGAAGAGGCCGGCGGTTGCGATCGCAGTCACGATAACCACGAAGACCCGGTACCCGGTGACGAAGAAATAGACATTGTTGAGGGGATGATTGAGGAAATTCGGAATGGCGAAGGGCAGGCCCTGCGCGCCCCAGACGGTACGCGTGATGTCTTCGAGGATCAGCGCAAGACCGAAGGTCAGGAGCAGGGAATAGAGCGGGTCTCGACCATAGAGCGGGCGGATCAGCCCGCGTTCGGCGAGAATGCCAAGGGCAGCAGCGGCAAAGGGGGCGAGAATGAGCGCCCCCCAAAAGCCGATGATCGGCACCAACGTGAAGGCGAGATAGCCACCCAGCGCCATGAATCCGCCGTGAGCGAAGTTGATGACGCTATTGAGGCCGAGAATGAGGGAAAGGCCGAGCGCCATCAAAGCGTAAAAGAAACCGACGATGAGGCCATTGAAGGCATCGAAAAGCAGCAGTTCCATCAGAGGCGACACCGGCAGGCATGCTTCGGGCGGAAGGTGAAGCAGGCGCGGCAGACGACTGCCACACCTGCCGGAGGCTTCAGACGAGCATTTTGCACGTTCAGGACGGGTAGGTCATCTTGCAGCCCGCCTCGGCCGCGGACTTGCCGATCTTGCTCTCGGGTACGATGTCGGCGACGTGGAAGAGATTGGGGTAGGTCCCGTTGGAGATAACGTATCCCGGAAACTCGTTGGCGATGAGCTGGTGATCGGCAGCGCGATAGAATGGATTGTTCGGCTGAAGCGCAACCTCTGGTGGCAGCTCCAGTCCTTCCATCGCCTTCACCATGCTCATTGTATCCAGTGTTTTGGCCTTGTTGGCCGCGAGTGCGATCGCATGAAGGCTGGCAAAGCCGAACCAGCTTCGCGCCGACGGCACCTTGCCGCCCGAGGCCGCCTTATAGGCAGTGACGAAATCCGCGACATGCGGCTGGTTCGGCTGGTCCCACCACCATTCGAAGGTCCACCAGCCAAGCCGTGCCGCAGGCGGCAGGGCTTGCAGCACTTCGAGCTCCTGCAGCGCCCCGCTGATCGCCATCTCCTTGTCGAGGCCGAATTGAGTCGCCTGCTTGAGCGAATTGACGAGATCGTCACCGGCGGTAAGGATGATCAGCACGCTTGGCTTCGCCGCACGCGCCTGGATCAGGTATGACGAGAAGTCGGTCGTTCCGAGCGGCGCAAGTGCGTTGCCGAGCACTTTCCCTCCAGCCTTCCGAAGCTGCTCGCTATAATCCTGCTCAAGCGAATGGCCGAAAGCATAGTCGGGTGTGATGAAGTACCAGTCCTTGCCGAACTTGTCGAACAGGGTCTGAAAGTTCCCCGCCGTCAGCATCCAGGTGGTCGAGCAGGTGCGGAAGGTCGTCCATCGGCATTGCGTCCCCGTTACCAGGTCGGTATGACCGCCGGTGTCAAGATAGAACGTCTTCAGCTCCTCTGCGGCCTGGCTGAGCGAGAGGGCCTCCGCCGAGGAGACCGCCCCCATCAGGAAATTGACCTTCTCGCTATTGACGAGCTTGCGCGCCTTCTGCACGGCGGTTCCTGGATCGGCGGCCGAATCCTCGACCAAGAGCTCGACCGGCCGGCCGAGGATGCCGCCCGCCTTGTTCACTTCGTTGAGAGCGACCTTCGCACCCAGAACTTCACTCGACCCGAGAGCGGCATAAGTGCCGGTCAGCGGATCGATCATGCCGATCCTGACGGGCGTCTCGCTGGCCGCAAAAGTTCCTCGCGCCGGATAGATCATCGCTCCGGCCGCGGCTGCCGCGGCACTGCCAAGCACCGTCCGCCGGCCCAAATTTCGGGTGAAGATGTCCATGCTATTTCCCTCCCACGCGTTCACCCCGCTCTCCAAACGATGCACCGGATGACGCAAACGATTGTTGGCCCCTGAGCCCTCAGGCACCCGAGATATCAGTTCATGTGGTATAGATCATGGGCCCGGCCCGTTGGGCAAGAGCCCGAACCTGCATCGCCCAAAGGTTGCGGTAACCTGTGCGTCCGGCCCACCCGTGGCCCACCCGAAATACTGCCCTTAAGCCAGTAATCATAAAAAAAGGTTTCGGTAAATCCGTGCTGAGTGGTTCCGACAAAAGAAAAAGAGGCTTCTCCAAAAGAACAAAGAAAATTAATTAATTGAAAGACTCGCTCCACAGTAGAATAATGTCTTAATATGTGATCGTAAATGTAGAATTTTTCGACCTTAATAAGGATTCTTTTGAAAAAAGGCGGTTCAGTAAAAGAGTGTTTCAGAGCCCGTTTGAGAATGCGGCTTGCGGTGAGTCGGAAACGCCCCAGGCGCTGGCCGGCGCGGCTTTCGAGAACCGGAGCGGAGCGGCCTTGGAAGATCAATATGGCTTCTGGCGGATACGGGGCACCCCACGAAGGGATTCCCCGCCACGGGGTCCCCGCGAACACGTTCGGGGCACCCCGCCGACAAGTCGGCGGGGACCCCATCGCGGGGGGCCGAACATGTTGGCGGGGACCCGATCGTGTTCGTGGGGCCCCCGAGCGCAGCGATCCGCCAAAGCCCAAGGGGAAGTCACGAGATTGATCGCCAAACAGACCTGGCCGTGAGCACCGGAAGCGCAGAAAGACATGCCGGACGACCACCACAGTCGCATTCTCAAACAGGCTCTCAACGAATGGCCATGCCTCATCAATCATATCCATCGGGTAGCGCTTGAATCTCTGTTGGAGCCGGCTAGCCAGCGTCGGGTCTCGCCATGTCCACACGAAAAGCGCCAATCACATTCGACAACAGCAAGCAACTCTCTCTCGAAATGAGTCCGAAGAGACCAAAACATATCATCTCATCGTCGTCGCGATCTATTGACTGTCAAACCAACTTTCGGAACTTCTTCTGCATCCTCTTGCTTCCGGCCCGAATCCACCCTTCGCCCGGCCGCCGCCTCATGCACCATCGTCGCGTCAGTTGTGGTTCTCCTTCGCACCTCTCCAGAGTCGACTGGTCCAGAGTCGACTGGTGAGGGCACCGTCGCTCTCGCTCTGTAGCGCTCTACGGCGCCGATGATCAGATGTCTTCGCATGGCTGCACGCGCAGCGTTGGCATCACCAACCCTGATTGCATGCTCTATCGCGCTATGTTCCTCATGCAGAATATCTGCATAGGCCTTTTGGCCTGAGGCTGTCGTCTCCATTTTGATCCCTCGTCGCGGAATGAGTAGCCAGCCGAGATATTTTATGAAATCCGGAAACCGTGGATTGCCGGTTGCTTCCGCTATCTTCATATGAAACGAAAAGTCAGCCTCAACACCCGAATCACCTCTGAGCATATCCTGCCGAATGCGGCTGGCGGTTGCCCTGATCCCCTGCTTTTGTTCCATGCTGCCGCGCAATGCGGCAAGGCCAGCCGCTTCGATTTCGACGCCGGCACGAAGCTCGAGAACCTCGAGGATCTTTGGAATGGCGTCGAGCTCTCCTGGTGCCAGACGGAAAGGCCGGCGATTCGGTGTTTCGCTAACGAACACACCGGCCCCCCGACGACTGGTCACCATCCCTTCGGCCCGCAATGTCGCAACCGCTTCCCGAAGGACCGATCGACTTATTTTGAGAGAGGCCACCAGTTCATGTTCAGGAGGCAGTTTCTGACCCGGTGATAACGTACCTGTCTCGATCATGTCCGCAAGCTTCGCAGCGACTTCAGCAGTCAAAGTTCTTGGCGGCGCAATAACAGTAAACATGGTGATTCTGGCCGATCCTATCGAAAGATGGTCATTGTTGTTGATGTTCCTAGAGCCCATTTGAGAATGCGACTGTGGTGGTCATCCGGCGTGTCTTTCTGCGCTTCCGGTGCTCACGGCCAGGTTTGTTTGGCGATCAATTTCATGACTTCTCTTTGGGCTTTCCCTTGGGCTTTGGCGGATTGCCTCCGCCAGAAGCCATATTGATCTTCCAAGGCCATTCCGCTTCGGTTCTCGAAAGCCGCGCCGGCCCGCACCTGCGGCGCTGCCGACTCATCACAGCGCATTCGCAGACAGGCTCTTGGCTATTTTAGACTCGTCGATGCCGCAGACCAGTCGGCAAGATGCCAATAAACATTTGGCAGGAAGGCCTTTCGATCCCAGCAGGACCCTATATGACATTCACCGAGCCGCCACCGGCCACGCCACAAATGAGCGCGCGCTTGCCCAGCAATGACATATGCCGACCTTTCTCTGGCCGTCCGATCGGGCCGACCGATCCCATCAAAACCAACGATATTCTTCTCCCCCCGAAGAAGCGGCATTCCGTCACCCTCAGACAAGAAACGTTGCCACTCATTCGGCGGCTGGCACTTGGCGCGAGTCTCCTCGTCATTGCGTGATGCGACCTTGCTTGCGCACGTCGACCGTATCGAATCATCAATCGACTCAAGTGAAGGTCCCTTGCGGTTCCGGACTCGCCGAGCCAGACCAAAATCATACCAAATTTGATGCCCGCTCCGTCTCGTACCCGGATTGACAGGAAAGCTGATTGGGCTCTATCGTGTCAAGCAACCTGACTACCTGCTTGCTTTCGCGGGAGGGGAAGAAAAGTGATGCATCGCGCGCCCGGAAAGCGATGGCGCGGCAGACCCGCTTCGGACGGGCAGCCTGCCATAATGTCGATTGCGGTCGCTGAAGCTGGAGGCGCGGGCGGGGCAAAAACGTCAGATTTGGATGGAGCGAAGCGATGCTCCTGGGCCGGCTTTCATGGAAGGCTGGCAGATAGGTCTTTGTCCAAGTGCCCGTTTCACGCGGCGAAAAGTGCCCGCCATTGAGATGCAGGGCGTTTGCTTTTGCGTTGCCTCGACGACAATGATAGCTCTCCGTGCCGGGGCGCCGTTCGATGGATCGACAGTATTAACAATACAGTGAAGAGAAGGCGGGATCATCCGTTCGGCGAGCGGCGCCCTTCTGATCGCCATGCTGGCTGCGGGCCTGGATCTGCTCGGGGCACAATTCTGGGACCAGATGATTGTCATCGGGATTCTTATCGCCCTCGGCAGCGCCCTGGGAACGTGGCTCATTCACCGCCGGGTGAGCGAGTCAAACGTCCCGATTGGCCCTCCAGCCCCGCAGGATGGAGGCAGCGCCGGCTAACGCCGCCTGCCTGACGGACGAGAGCGAAAGATGCGCATTGTTTCGGTCCGGGTACGCGTCGTGTCGGTTCCTGACGAGGACCTTTCCTCGGCTGTGCCAGGGCGTCAGTCGAAGGTGCGTCCGATCGTTACGCTACGCATGCGGACCGACCAGGGTCTGGAAGGAATCGGGATTGCCTTCGTCCCTGGTGGGTTGACACGACCTCTGGCAGGAACGATGGAGGAACTCGCGGAGCTGACGGTGGGGCAAGACCCAACGCGCATAGAGAGCGTGACGGCGAAGCTGCGCCAGCATGCGGCAACCCTGGCGAGCAGCGGGATGTTCACTGTGGCGTTGTCGGCTATCGATTCTGCCCTATGGGATATCAGGGGCAAGGAAGCTGGGCAGCCTCTCTGGAAGCTTCTGGGCGGCGTCCGTCAGCGTGTACCGGCCTATGCCAGTGGGCAGATGCACCGCGGCGTATCCAACAACGATCTCGCTTGCGTTGCCAAATGGATTCTGGCCAGAGGATTCCGGTACATGAAGCTTCACCTCGCCCTCGGCGATACCGTCTCGCCGGAGCAGGAGGTTGAACGTGCGCGACTCGTGCGCGAAATCGTAGGCACACATATCAAGCTTGGTTGCGATATCAACGAGCGCTGGTCGGTTGGCCAGGCGATTGCGGTCGGCCGTCGCCTGGAAGAGGTCGGGCTTTTTTGGCTTGAAGACCCTACGCGCGGCGATGACTATGCGGGGCTGGCGAGAATCACCCAGGCGCTACCGACCCCGGTCATGGCCGGAGAGAATAACTGGGGGGTGACCCCGTTCCGGCTTATGCTTGAAGCAGGATCGGTGGACATCGCCATGATCGATCTTATGCACGTGGGCGGGATATCAACATGGATAAAGATCGCGGCGCTGGCGGACGCATTCAACGTGCCGGTCGTCAGTCACATCATGCCGGAGTTCCAAGCGCAGCTCGTCGCCGCGGTTCCAAACGGCCTGATGGCCGAACACAAGGAATGGACGTGGAATCTGTTCGATGGTGTCCCGGAAATCGTCGACGGTGATTTCGTTCTTTCGGAGCGACCTGGACACGGACTGAGCTTCAGCCCTGCGTTCGAACATTTGACTTGAACACCCAATGGCCATGCCGTACCGAGATTCCAGTTCGATGAAACGAGATTCCGAATCAGCGCCCGGTGCTCGAAACGAAGAGCCACCGGGCAAACCGCTGATACATCTCGAAGCAGTGGGCAAAAGCCACTCAGGCGTCTGGGTGGTACGAGATGTCAGCTTCTCGGTGTCAAAGGGCGAGGTCGTTGCCCTCATGGGAGAGAACGGAGCCGGAAAATCGACGCTGAAGAACATCCTCTGCGGGTTGGTTTCCCCAGATGCCGGCTCGATTGCTTTTGGTGACAAGACCTATTCGAGACTGACGACTCACGATACCAGCGGATTCGGAATCGCGACCATTCATCAGGAGCTCGGCCTTTTTCCCAATCTCTCCGTTGCCGAGAATGTGCATATGGGAGTCGGCACGCTTCCTACCCGGCATGGTCTTGTCAACGGCGCCGACATGAATCAAGCGGCAATTCGCCTGCTGAGCGACTTCTTCGAAGGCGGCATCGATCCACGTCAGCCGGTTGAAAGACTTTCTCTGGCCGGGCGCCAGCTCGTCGAGGTCGCCAAATCTCTGCGTCGAGCCTCCACCATGCTGATCTTCGACGAACCGACGACATCTCTCAGTCTTCCCAAGCGGTGGCGGTTATTCGATGTGATCCGGCGCCTGCGCAAGCGTGGTTACGCACTCGTTTACATCACGCACTTCATGGAGGAAGTTTACGAACTGGCGGACCGAATCGTCGTTCTGCGCGACGGGAGGACCGTCGGCACCGGAACTCCCTCCGAAATCGACGAAAGACGGCTTTCCAGTCTCATGGTGGGACGCGAGCTGGCCGGAATCGACGCCAATCTGGCATCTTCTTTCCAAAGAGCCGAAGATGACGAAGCAACGGGCGTGATCCTCCGAATAGACAACATGTCCGATGGCCGGCAGCTTCATGGCATCAGCTTCGAATTGCACGCCGGCGAAATCCTGGAGCTGGCAGGGCTCATGGGCGCGGGTCGATCCGAGGTTGCAGAGGCGATCTTCGGTATCCGTCCGGCTAGCGGAACCCTCGAAATCTGCGGCCGGCCATTCACGCACCGGACGCCGGAAACAGCAGAAGCGCGGGGGTTGGCTCTGGTCTCGGAAGATCGACGGACGAACCAAGTCTTTTCAGGGCGCAGCGTGCGCGAGAACCTGACCTCGGCCATCCTGGACAGGCTGAGGGCCGGAGCAGGATTCCTGTCCCTCAGCAGGCAGCGCAAGCGTGCGGCCGGGCTGGTGCAAGACTATGGCATTCGTCTACCGGGATTGGAGGCGCCGATGGTCGCTCTCTCCGGTGGCAACCAACAGAAATGCGTCATAGCCCGTTGGCTTGCTACGCAACCTGTGATCTGCATTCTGGATGAACCGACCAAGGGTATCGACGTGAAAGCCAAGACTGAAATCCACGCTCTGATTGGACGGCTGGCGAGGGAAGGTCCTGGGGTGCTCCTGATCAGTTCCGACCTGCCGGAGCTGCTTGCCCTGCCCTATCGCATTCTGGTGCTGCACAAGGGGCGGATTGTCGGCGAATTGGCGGCGCGCGCAGTTCGATCCGAACGCCGTCATGCAGATGGCCTCGACGGGGCGGCCGCTGTGATCGCCGTCAGGCTCAACCGGTACCTGGGTGGCCAGCGTCCAGAGATATTCCCTTATCGTGATGCTGATCATCATCACTATTCTGTTTGCCAGCGTCTCCAAGCCTTTTTTCAGTGTCAGCAATCTCGACAATATTCTCCTGCAATCATCCGCCACCGCAATTGCGGCAGTGGGAATGACCTTCGTGATCATCATCGCAGAAATCGACATTTCGATCGGGTCGCTGATGTCGCTTGCCATGACCGTAGCCTGGATGGTCGCGGTCGTGCCCGGTGCCAAGGCGGAAGAGGCGGCCGCGGTGAATGCCTGGGTCTATCCGGTCGGAGTGGTGGCAGGCCTTGTTCTTGGCCTCCTCAACGGCCTGGTCATCACCGGCCTAAGGATCAACTCGCTTATCGCTACGCTGGCGACAATGTTCGCCTTCCGTGGGGCCGCTCTGAAGATGGTCGGGGCAAGCGACAAGGCATTCCTGCCGAGCGCGGTGATGTTTCTCGGCCGGAGGGATCTGCTCGGCGTCGGCCTGCCAGTTTATGTCATGATCGCCGTTGCAATGCTCGGCGCCCTGGTCCTTGGCCGGGCCCCTGTGGGCCGCTATTTGTATGCGATCGGCGGATCGCAGCGTTCCGCGATGGAGACGGGCCTGCCGGTCAACCGAATGAAGCTGGTGGCCTTTGGGGTATCCGGACTATGCACCGCTATTGCCGGGCTGATCATCATCAGCCAGGTGGGCACGCTGCAGGCGAGCCTTGGAACAGGGTTCGAGTTCACCGTAATCACCGCAGTCGTGGTGGGTGGAACCAGCCTGTTGGGTGGCCGCGGCACGATCGCTGGGAGCATCCTGGGAGCGATCCTTCTGGTCGTCATCGACAATGGTCTCAACCTCATCAACGCATCGGTTTATATTTATGACGTGGTCAAGGGCGTCATACTCATCGCTGCAGTGATGTTAGACGTGCTCCTGCTGCGCCATCTCCAGGAATGATCGAAGGATGCCATGCGGCACGCATCCGGAAGCGTATCGGCGCTGGCCAGAGGGAAGAGAAGCAACTGCCCGTCGATGAAACGGGTTCACAAGAAGGGGAACCCCATCAAAACCCAAGCCGAAGATCAGGATGCTGAAGTTCCTGAACCAAGGGCGAAATCGTGAAACATGGAAGGAAGAGACCATATGGTTGAGCTTTCGACACCGAGCTACGCACGCAACATGCGCATCCTTGGTCATTCCGACCAAGGTGGCGGCCACGCTGATGGCGTGCAGATCATGGTGCACAAGGGTCATGCCTATATCGGGCACATTTTTTCGAAAGGCTTCTCCGTCGTAGACGTCAGCGATCCGACAAAGCCCGTTCCGGTCCGGTTCATCCCCGCACCGCCAAACACATGGACCCTTCATTTGCAGCAGCAGGATGATCTGCTGCTCGTTGTCCATGCGAAGGATATGTTCGCCCAAGCCGATCTGGCCGACGAAAAGAACTACTACAAGGGGAAGGGGAGCTTTCACGCCACCCCTGCGGGCGAACGGAACTGGTCGGCCGGCCTTGCCGTGTATGATATCAGCACGCCAGATGCACCGCGGCAGATCGGCTTCCTGTCAGTGGAAGGCGGCGGTCTGCATCGTTGCTGGTACACGGGCGGCCGATGGGCTTACGCTTCGGCGCTCCTCGATGGCTTCAGCGACTACATCCTGGTGACCATCGACATGGCGGATCCGACAAAGCCTCAGCTTGCCGGAAAATATTGGCTTCCAGGAATGAATCTGGCGGCCGGGGAGACACCGAACTGGCCGAGCGAAGTCGGCCGCTTCGGGCTGCATCACGCAATCATCCACGGTGATATCGCCTATTGCAGTTGGCGTGACGCCTGCCTCGCGGTCGTTGATGTCGCCGATCGCGCCAATCCCCGTCTCATCGTGCATAAGGTTTGGGCACCGCCATTCGGTGGCGGCACGCACAATGCGCTTCCTTTGCCGAACCGAGACCTGCTGATCGTGGTGGATGAGGCCGTGCTCGATAACAAGGAGGATGGTGAAAAGCCGATCTGGGTGTTCGACAACCGTGTGAAATCCAACCCGATCAGCATTGCCACTTTCCCCGAGCCCTCAGATCGCGATTACGTGGCTTTGGGCGGCCATTTCGGGCCGCACAATATCTACGAGAACCGGCCGAACGGCCTGGTCAGCGACACGCTGATTTTTGCCACGTACCAGAATGCCGGTCTGCGCGTGTTTGATATCAGTGACAAGTTTCGACCGGTCGAAGTCGGGGCCTGTGTTCCACCCACACCGAAGAAGCTTGTCGATCCACGGCCCAACCGTCCCCTGGTCCTGCACTCTGCCGATGTGTTCGTGGACCGAAACGGCATTTGCTATTGTACCGACTTCAGTGCTGGCCTCTATATCATGGAATATAACGGCAAGCGCTGAGAGGAAATCGGCAAGGGTTCGCCTGCTGCCTGGCGGGCGTTCCCTTTCCGGGATGTTGAAGTTCGCCTGCGGAGCCGATGCCATTGCAGGCGACATTCCGGTGAAAGACGTTACCAACGAAACGATAAGGCAAAAATGGGAGAAACGAAGTCATGATTGCCAAAACAGAGAAAACTGCACGACTCACTGCTCGCCGACACTTATTGAAGCTGGGCAGCGGAGCAGCAACACTGGCCGCCACAGCGCCGCTCTTTCGGCCCGCGATCGCCCGTGCGGCGCGGCGGTATAGCATCGCTATCGTTCCAAAGGCGTTGGATATTCTGGTCTTCACCTATGGCCGCTATGGGGCCGAACAACGCGCGAAGGAGCTCGGCGATGTCGATATTATCTGGTCGGGTCCGACCAACGAGGATGCCAACAAGCAGGCACAGATCCTTGATGACCTGATATCGCGCCATGTTGATGCCATCGCAGTCACTGCCGCAGCGCCGCAACCGCTGATCGCGCCAATAAACAGAGCTGTCGATCAGGGGATCATCGTTACCGCGTGGGACTCGGATGTCCCGGGGAGCAAGCGCCTCCTCTATTACGGCGTGAACAACTACAAGGTCGGGCAGACACTGGGGGAGCTGATCGTGAAAGCGATCGGCCATAGTGGCCTTGTGGTGCTCGAAAGCGGTGGTCCGGGTGACACCGACCAGAATACGCGGCTGAAGGCCGCCACCGACGTCTTCAAGCAATATCCGGGCATCAAGACAATCGGCCCGTTCTTCAATTATGACGACCTCCTCAAAGCACAGGACATGACGGACAACCTTCTCCTGGCCCACCCCGATGCGGCAGCGCTGCTGATGACCGCCGGCACACCGCTCTTCGGCAAGATGAGCGGCATGCCTCAGCTCATCAAGAACGCGGGCAAGGTCAAGGTGTTCGCGACCGACTGCGCTCCGACGCAAATGCCATTCGTCAAGATGGGTTATGTCGAGGCGCTGGTGGGACAGGATTACTGGGGCTGGGGTTACCAGTCGGTCAGCATCATTCACAATCTTCTGACCAACAAGAACTGCAAATATCCCGAGTTCGTGCCGCAGGCTATGCCGGTCATCACAGCCGCAAATGTCGATACATGGATCGACCGCTGGAATAAGGCGACAAGTGTCGAGGGCGCAGCCCAGGTGTTCAAGGAAGCGCCGATCGGATGCATGTGAAGGCTGACGGCCTTACGTCTGGAGCGTGATGATTTTTTGATCGTTACGCTCCAGACCGGTCTTGCGGAGCGGATTCAAGGCACCCCTTGGATCGTTTCGCTTGAGGTCCCCACCGACTTGTCGGCGGGGTGCCCTGATCCCAGTTAGGCGCGATCCCCTCTAGCCGTGGCCGGCAACAGCCGCGCGCATCAGGGTCGGC
Source organism: Acetobacteraceae bacterium (assembly GCA_030044345.1). GTDB lineage: Bacteria > Pseudomonadota > Alphaproteobacteria > Acetobacterales > Acetobacteraceae > JAKAWQ01. Next base: position 16,259 of record JASHVY010000082.1, read on the forward strand.
ACTTCAATATCGATCTCGAGCGTCGATATCGGATCCCCGCGATCGAGCTTCACCTGCACCTTGTCGCGATCCACGGCCACGTGCTTGGCGATCGCCGTCAGGATCTCCTCCTGCAGCACGGCAACCAAGTCCGACCCCCCGACCACCGCGCGCTCATGCGCGAGCAGAACCTGCAGCCGTTCGCGCGCGACAGGTGCGGACTCGCGTCGGCGGAACAACGCAAAAAGATTCATGCCACGGCCCTCCGGCCGAACAGCTTGCCGAAGAACCCGCTCCTCTCAGCCGGAACACTAACCCGGATCTGTTCGCCTTTGAGCCGCCGCGCTGCCTCCGCATAGGCACGCGCCGGTGAAGAGGTGGGGCTTGCCAGTGTCACCGGCGCGCCGACATTGGAGGCGCGCAACACTTCCTGGCTTTCGGGGATGATGCCGAGCAACGGAATCGAGAGAATCTCCAGCACGTCCTCGGTCTTCAGCATCTCCCCACGGGTCGCACGGGCGGTATCATAGCGGGTGAGCAGCAAATGCTTCGAAATCCGCTGGCCGCGCTCGGCCTTCTCGGTCTTGGAATCGAGCAGCCCGATGATGCGGTCGGAATCCCGCACAGAGGAAACCTCGGCATTGGTCACCACCACGGCGACGTCCGCGTGCCGCATGGCAAGCGTGGCACCGCGCTCGATCCCGGCAGGGCTATCGCACAGAATCCAATCGAACTTCTCACGCAGTTCGGAAATCACCCGTGCGACACCTTCCGAGGTCAGCGCGTCCTTGTCCCGGGTTTGCGAGGCCGGCAAAAGTGCAAGCTTTTCGAGCCGCTTGTCGCGGATCAACGCCTGATGCAGCTTGGCGTCCCCCTGCACGACATTGACGAGATCGAACACGACGCGGCGTTCGGCACCCATCACCAGATCGAGGTTGCGCAACCCGACATCGAAATCCACCACCACGACATTCTCGCCCCCCTGCGCAAGGGCCGCGCCGAGAGCAGCGGTGGAAGTGGTCTTGCCCACGCCGCCTTTGCCGGATGTGACCACCACGACTTGCGCCATCGCGTTCGGCTCCTTTCCCTCTCGCTCGCCTCTTGTCAGTCCATCGGGGCCAGCATCATCGTTTCGCCATCGAGCCAAGCCTGCGCCGGAGCGCCGTGCAAGGCCGGGTCCCATTCCTCGGCAGTGCGATAGAGACCATCGATCGCGAGCAGCTCGGCCTCCAATCGGCGACAAAAGATCCGGGCGCGCTTGTTTCCGCAAAACCCGGCGATCGCCCGGCCACGCAGAGCGCCATAGACGTGGATCGAGCCGCCGGCGATGATCTCCGCACCCCAGGCGACCGCGCCAAGAATCGTCACATCCCCCGCCTCATGCACGATTTGCTGACCGGAGCGCAGTGCCTGCTCGACCAGCAAGGTCGGGCCTTCGGCCGGTCCGGAAGCGGCTTGTGGAGCCGATAGGGCCTCCGGCACAGGCGATTCCACCGGCACGGAGGCGATTCGTCCTGCCTGCTTCCTGGCCGCGTCGCCGCGAGATGCTGCGGCAGCCGGCCCGATCGGCCCCCCCCATTTGGCAATGCCGG
>JASHVY010000083.1 GCA_030044345.1 Acetobacteraceae bacterium
GCCGATCAGCACCACGTTTCCGTTCTGTGAGGCGATACTGCCCTCGTTCGTCACGTTTCCGTTGGACGTGCCCGAGAAGGTCATCGTCCCGCCGCCCATGAACTGGCTGTTCGGCACGTCTCTCGTGCTCGCGACGAAGCTGCCGCCGGTCAGCACCTTGCCGCCGGCACCCACCACCACGCCATTGGGGTTGATGAGATAGACCGAGCCGGTGGCGCCGAGCTGCCCCGCGATCGTCGAGAGATTGCCGCCTGTCACGCGGTTGAGCGTGGCCCCGGAACCATTGTTGATCTGCACCGAGTTGGCGCTGCCGATCGAGAACCCTTGCCAGTTGATGATGCCGCGGCTGGTCGCCTGGTTGATCGTCATTGCCGATCCGGCGGTGCCGATGCTGCCCGCGCCCGCGACATAGGCCCCACCCGTCGGCAGCGTCTGCGCCAGCGCCGGAACGGCGAGGGTGGAAAGCATGGTGCTGGCAAGAAGAAAATTGCGCCGACGGCTGAAATCCCGCCAGGACACGCGTACGACCCGACCCCTCACGTTCCTGCCCATGGTTCCCCCCCTCAGGCACACGTGCCGGCAGACATGTTGGAGCATGTCTCGATTTCGCAATATCACCTCACCGCAAACCAAGCCGCTGTCAATCCAAATATATAGAATTTCATTGATTCGTCGCTTCACCGTTGCAAAAAATCCTCAATAATACAGGGGTGTTTCATAAATTTTTCGTAATCAAGTTCGTGGCATGAGGCAAGTCGCATGGGCTCATTCCGCATAAAGATACGTAATGATTACGTAAAAACAAAATCGGCACGACAGAAAGACGAATCACGATACAGAAGATTCAGGCTTGCATGAGAGTACCACATCAAAAGTGACCCGGCCCTGAAAGCTCTGCCGTGCTGCCGCGTGTCGTAGGCCTTGCCGGAAGCGAGGGAATATCGAAGTCACAGGTGAAACCGGGGGCGCTGCCGCGCCGGCCTGCTCAAGCTTAAGGGATGATCTCGCCCTTATTCCTCCCGACGAGGGGCCCGACCTCGGCGCCGAACCCGCCGCTGACATCGCCGGTGGCGGAGGAGTGTCTGATCACGCCCCCCGCCTCATTGTAACCGACCAGCCCGCCGACCTTGGCGAGAGCTCCTCCATTCACCCTGGCGTCGGCGCGGGAATTATCGATGGTGCCCGTATTGTCGCCGACCAGCCCCCCGAGATTCGGGGAACTTCCTTCCACCGATCCGCTCGCGCTGGATCCGATGATGGTGCCCGTATTGTCGCCGACCAGCCCCCCGAGATTCGAGGAATCTCCTTCCACCGATCCGTTCGCGCTGGATCCGGTGATGGTGCCCGTATTCACCCCGACCAGCCCGCCGGCGTCGGTCAGGGATCCGACGGCCTTCACCTTGCCATCGGCTTCGGCATCGATGATCGTGCCCTGGTTCCGCCCCGCGAGCGTGCCGACGCCGACGAAGGTGACGTTTCCGGTATCGGAACCACCGACCAGGCGGATATCCTGCACCACGCCGTCCGGGCCGATCTGGCCGAACAGCCCGACATATAGGTCAACCGGGTCGTCGATCACCAGATTGCTGATCGTGTTGCCGAGCCCGTCGAAGATGCCGCTGAAGCCTTTCTCCGCAATTGGAGCGAAGCCCGAGAAGGAAGCCGCATTGATGTTCGCCGCCAGCGCATAGTCTCCGCTCGTGCCGACCGATTGCAGCTCGGGCACCGTCCAGATCAGCGTGTAGTGGGTGCCGTTGATGGTGAGCGCACCCTCGCCCTGAGTGGTGAACTGGATATCGCCCTTGTCGAGCGCGATGTTCAGGCTGCCGCCGCTGCTCGTGCCGTTGATATTGTTGTCGGTCACGATAGTGAGCGTGCCGTCTCCGGTCGCGGTGATCGCGGCATTCACGTTGACGCTGTGGAAGGAAGAGAGCGTCAGCGTCGCGGCGCTGCTCCACGTGATCGCGGCATCGACATTGATATCGCCGGCCGCGAATCCCGCGCCGCCGGTGGTCTGCTCAGTGACGTTGGTCCCGTCATCCAGGCTCGCGTCGATGATCTTCGCCACGTCAGCGGTCACGGTGAGAGTGAGAGGATCGATCACCCAAGTGCCATCCTCCCCGGCGTCGATCGTCGCCCCATCGAGCTTGAGCGCATCGCCCGAGGTCTCGATGAAGCCGCCCTGATTGCCCGCGCCCATCGCGAGAATTTTCGCTCCCGGCGCGATCGTGACCTTCTTCGCGGGATGCTGCCCGATCGGATCGACCCCCACCCAAATCGCGCCGCCCTTGCCGGTGCTGCTCGAGGTGGAGAGGAGCGCCGTTTCCTCCACCTCGACGGTCTGGCCATTAGCGATGATATGCCCGCCGGATCCATCCGCGTTCGCCGCCTCCACGGTCCCGGTGATCCGCACCGTGCCGTTCGGCGCCGTCAGCCAGACCTGGCCGGCGACCGTCTTCGTTCCCGTGGCCTGGATCACGCCGCCGCGATTGCCGGCCAGCGCATAGACATTGCCGCCCGCGGAGG
>JASHVY010000084.1 GCA_030044345.1 Acetobacteraceae bacterium
CCGGTGCTTCGAGCATTGCCGAGCTCGCCGTCAGCGGCCGGCCGGCGATCCTGGTGCCGCTGCCCGGCGCGATCGACGATCATCAGCGCGCCAATGCCAGGGCGCTGGCGGTGATGGGCGCGGCGGTCGTGCTCGATCAGGTGGGTTTGACCGCCGCCAGGATGGGCACGGAAATCGCTTCATTGCTCGCCGATCCGGCGCGGCTTGCGGCGATGGCCGAAGCTGCGGCGCGATTCGGCCGCGTGGATGCCGCTGAGCGTCTGGCCGATCTGGTCGAGGCTCTGGGGGGCGGGGCATGAGGGCGCTGCCGCTTTCCATCGGTACCATTCATTTCGTCGGTATCGGCGGCATCGGCATGTCCGGCATCGCCGAGGTTCTGCATAATCTCGGCTACGCGGTGCAGGGCAGCGACATTGCCGAAAGCGCCAATGTGCTGCGCCTGCGCGCGGCGGGAATCCCCGTCACCGTCGGCCATGCGGCGGAAAATTTGCGGACGGCGCAGGTCGTGGTCGTCTCAAGCGCGGTTCGCCGCGACAATCCGGAGGTTGCCGCCGCGCGCGCCCGCTTCCTGCCGATCGTCCGCCGCGCCGAGATGCTGGCCGAGCTGATGCGGCTGCGATGGTCGATCGCCATCGGCGGCACGCATGGCAAGACCACCACCACCAGCCTGATCGCCGCCGTGCTCGAGGCCGCGAATCTCGACCCGACCGTCATCAATGGCGGGATCGTCAATGCCTATGGCACCAACACGCGGCTCGGGGCCGGAGAGTGGATGGTCGCCGAGGCCGACGAGAGCGACGGCAGTTTTCTCCGCCTGCCCGCGGTGATCGCGGTCATCACCAACATGGATCCAGAGCATCTCGACCACTGGGGCAGCAACGAGGCGATGCTGGAGGGCTATCGCCAGTTCGTCGCCAATGTGCCGTTCTACGGCTTCGCGGTGCTCTGCATCGATCATCCGGCGGTCCAGCAGATGATCCCTTCGCTCTCGGATCATCGGCTGGTGACCTATGGAATGTCCCTGCAGGCGGATGTGCGTGCCGAGCGCGTCATTACCGACAAGCTCGGCGCTACCTTCGAGGTTTCCGTGACCGACCGTCAAACCCGTCGTGCCCGCCGGCTCGGCCCGTTCCGCCTGCCGATGCTCGGCAGCCACAATGTGCAGAATGCGCTCGCCGCCCTCGCAGTCGGGCTCGAGATGGAGATCTCCGAAGCAACGCTGCAGACGGCGCTTGCGGGATTCCGTGGTGTCAAGCGCCGCTTCACCAAGACTGGTGAGATCGGCGGCATCACCATCATCGATGATTACGGGCACCATCCGGTCGAGATCGCCGCCGTGCTCAAGGCGGCCCGTCAGGCGGGCGCGCGAGAGGTGATCGCGGTCGTGCAGCCGCATCGCTATACGCGACTCGCTTCGCTTTTCGATCAGTTCTGCGCGTGCATGAACGATGCCGGCACGGTGATCGTGGCCGATGTCTATCCGGCCGGCGAGGCACCGATTCCCGGCATCACGCGCGATGCGTTGGTCGAAGGGCTGCGCGGCCGCGGGCACAAGAGCGTCGTGCCGCTGGCCGGGCCGGAGCAGCTCGCCGAGATGGTGCACGCGATCGCCCGTTCCGGGGATTATGTCGTTTGCCTCGGCGCCGGCAGCATCACCCAATGGGCCAATGCTTTGCCGAGCGAGCTTGCGCTTTTGCAGGCGGCCCCTCGCCGCGCCGGCGGAGCATCTCGATGAGCGCGGCCTTGCGAGCGCCCGCCAGTTTTCCCGATGCGCTGCCGCCGCTCGGCGGGCGGGCAACACAAGCGGCCGCTTTGGCAAGCTTCACCTGGTTCCGTGTCGGCGGTCCGGCCGAAGTGATGGTGCGGCCGGCGGATACGGAAGATCTCGCCGCCTTTCTCGCGGCCCTCCCGCCCGAAGTTCCGGTCACCGTCATTGGTGCGGCGTCGAATCTGATCATCCGGGATGGCGGGATTCCGGGCATCGTCGTCCGTCTTCCGGCCCGTGGCTTCGGCGGCATCGTGGTCGAAGAAGACGGCGTCATTGCGGGTGCGGCGGCGCTCGATGCGACGGTTGCCGAGCATGCCGCCCAGGCAGGGCTGGCCGGCCTCGAATTTCTTTCGGGGGTTCCCGGCGCAGTCGGCGGTGCCGTTGCGATGAATGCCGGCGCCTATGGCGGCGATGTCGCGGGGATTCTCGATTGGGCGGAAATCGTCTGCCGTTCGGGTGAGACGCGCAGGCTTTCGACTGCCGAGCTCGCGCTCGCCTATCGTTACTCGGCGCTGCCGCCGGGCGCGGTTGTCGTGCGGGCGCGCTTCAGTGCTCGTCCGGGTGAGCGGACGCCGATTGCCGAACGCATGGCCGCGATCCGCGCCGCGCGCGAGGCGACGCAGCCGATTCGCGCGCGCACCGGCGGCTCGACCTTCCGCAATCCGCCGGGCATGAAGGCGTGGGAGCTGATTGCCGCCGCTGGTTGCCGCGGTCTTGCCCGCGGCGGTGCCGTGGTCAGCGAGAAACACTGCAATTTCCTCATCAATACCGGAGGGGCCTCGGCGGCCGATCTCGAAGGGCTCGGCGAGGAGGTGCGCGCGCGCGTGCGCGAAACGACGGGTGTGATGCTCGAGTGGGAGATCCGCCGGATCGGAATCCCCGCCCAGGAACGCGCGCCATGAAGCGCGTCGCCGTTCTCCAGGGTGGCATCTCGCCTGAGCGCGAGGTCAGCCTTTCGAGCGGGGAGCAGGTGAGTGTTGCGCTCCGCGAGGCGGGATTCGATGTCGTGCCGATTACGGTCGGCGAGGATCTTCCGGCGCTGATCGCCGCGCTCACGCCGCCGCCGGATGTGGTGTTCAACGCACTGCACGGGCGTTTCGGCGAGGATGGCGCGATCCAGGGCGTGCTCGACTGGCTCGGCATCCCCTACACCCATTCCGGCGTGCGCGCTTCCGCGCTGGCCATGGATAAGGTCGCGGCCAAGGCGGCCTTCGCCTCCGCCGAGCTGCCGGTCGCGCGGCATGTGCTCGTGGATATCGAAAGCCTCGCCCACGAAGACCCGATGAAACGGCCCTTTGTCGTCAAGCCGCCGAACCAGGGTTCGTCGGTGGGTGTCGCGTTCATCCATTCCGGTGACAACCGGATCGCGGAGATTGTGGAGGGGTGGCGATTCGGGCCGCTCGCGTTGGTCGAGGAATTCATTCCCGGCCGTGAGATCACGGTCGGGGTGATGGGGGGCGAACCGCTCGCCGTCACCGAGATCCGCCCCGCGGACGGGTTTTATGATTACGAGGCGAAATACGCGCCGGGCGGCTCGCGCCATGTCATTCCAGCGCCGATTCACCCGGCGGCCTATGCAGAGGCACTGGAGATCGCGGCAGCGGCGCACAGGACGCTCGGTTGTCGCGGCGCCTCGCGCGCCGATTTCCGTTACGACGATACCGCGGGCGAGCCCGGCCGGCTCGTGCTGCTTGAGATCAACACCCAGCCGGGCCTCACGCCCACCTCACTCCTGCCGGAGCAGGCGGCTCATCGCGGCATCAGCTTTCCTGATCTTTGCGCCTGGATGGTGGAGAACGCCGCATGCCGCGCGTGAAAAGCACGCCCCGCAGCAGCGTCAAGGACCGGCCGGGGCGTTGGGCGCTGCTGCTGCGCCGGCAGAAGAGCCGGCTCAAGATGGTGGCGATCGTCGGCGTGCTGGCCGTGATCGGTTTCGGCGTCTCCGCCGTCATCCGGGCGAATGCCCCCGGTTCGAGCCTTGTCGGGTTGCGTGAGCGGATCGGCGCATTCACCGGCGTTGCCGGCCTCAGCGTGCGGCATGTCATCATTCGCGGCCAGCACAATACGCCCGAGCCTTTGCTGCGCGAGGCTCTCGGCGTCATGCCGGGTGAGCCGATCCTCGGTTTCTCGCTCGAAGCGGCGCGGCAGCGGATCGAGAGCCTGGCCTGGGTGCAGAGCGCGGTGATCGAGCGTCGCCTGCCCGACACGGTCCTCGTGGTGCTGACCGAGAAGCGGCCCTTCGCGCTCTGGCAGCATGATGGGCAATTCTCGGTGATCGACCGTGACGGCGATATCGTGGACGCGCGGAATGTGCGCGAATTTCGTTTGCTGCCGCTCGTCGTCGGCCCCGGCGCGCCTTCGCATGCGGCCGAGCTCTTCGATGCGCTGAGCGGGCTTCCCGATATTGCCCGGCGCGTAGCCGCTGCCGTGCGCGTGGGCGAACGGCGATGGAACCTCGTGCTCAAGGACGGAACCACGATCGAGTTGCCGGACGATCATGCGCCGGCTGCGCTCACGCGCCTTGCCGCGCTCGAGACGAAATATGCGCTGCTCGATCGGCCGCTCGCGATCGTCGATATGCGCCTTGGCGACCGACTGGTGCTGCGTCCCTGGCCGCAGCCGGCATCTTCGCCTTCTTCGCCACCCGAGCCGGCGGCCAGGGAACCAGGGTGAGGGAGAAGTGCGATGAATGATTTCTCGCCTCGTCGCACGTTGCCTCCGGAGCCCGGCGCCGCCGAGCCGCCGCGGCGGCCCGCGCGCGGCGGCCTGTTCGGCGTGCTCGATGTCGGCTCGACCAAGATCGCCTGCCTGATCGGGCGGGCGGAATCGGATGGCGCGCTGCGTGTCATCGGCTTCGGCTGGCAGAAGGGCCGTGGCGTGCGCGGCGGCGGCGTCACCGATCTTGCCGATGCCGAGAAGGCGATCCGCGCCGCGGTGGGCCAGGCGGAGGACATGGCGGATACGAGCCTGCGCTCGGTCACGGCCAATCTCTCCTGCGGCCAGCCGGAGAGCCGGCTCTTCAACGTGCAATGGCCGGTCGGCGGGCGCGCGGTTGCCGCCGAGGATGTGCAGCGCGTGGTCTATGAGGCGCGCGCGCGCGCGCTCTCGGAGGGGCGCGAGACCATTCACGCTCTGCCGCTTTCTTTCGCCGTGGACGATACCGCCGATGTCGCAGACCCGCGGGGGCTTTATTGCGATACGCTCACCGCGCGGCTGCACATCGTCGATGCCGCGACCTCAGCCTTGCGCAATTTCGGCGTCTGCCTCGCGCGCGCCGATCTCGACGTCACCGAGCTCGTCTCCGCCCCGCTCGCCGCCGGTCTTTCCGTGCTGGTCGAGGATGAGCGCGTGCTCGGCGCCACAGTGATCGACATGGGCGGCGGCACCACCGGCATGGCGGTGTTCGGCGAGGGCCAGATCCTGCACACGGCGATGCTGCCGGTCGGCGGCATCCACGTCACCAACGATCTCGCCCGTATCCTTTCGACACCGGTTGCCCATGCCGAGCGGCTGAAGACGCTTTACGGCAACGCCGAATCGAGTCCCGACGATGAACGCGAAATGCTTCCCGTCCCGCTGGTGGGCGAGGAGGAGCACCAGATCGCGCGCGTGCCGCGGGCGATGGTGGTGAGCATCATCCGCCCGCGCCTCGAGGAGACTTTCGAAATGGTCAAGGAACGATTGCAGGCGACGGGCCTTTCGCGCGTTGCCGGCACCCGTGTCGTGCTCACCGGCGGGGCGGCCCAGCTCGCCGGCGCGCGGGAGATGGCCGCGCGCATTCTCGGCAGACAGGTCCGCATCGGCCGCCCGCACGGACTGCGCGGGCTGCCCGAGGCCGCATCCGGCCCGGCCTTCGCGACCGCCTCCGGCCTGCTCGCCTGGGCGGCCGGCGCCGGCCAGACGATGCACGACATCGACCTCACGCCCGAAGCCTCGCGCGGTGTCGTCGGCCGCGTGATCGATTTTTTCCGCCAGCGCATCTGATGGCTGGCTTCCCCCGCAACCTGCGCCCCAGCGCCTCTGCTCCAAGAGAGATACGCCGATGACCCTCAACCTCACCATTCCGAAACAGGTCCATACCGACTTCACGCCGCGCATCACGGTGATGGGCGTGGGCGGCGGCGGCACCAACGCGGTCGACAACATGATCGCCTTCAATCTTCAAGGCGTCGATTTCGTGGTGGCGAACACCGATGCCCAGCAGCTCATGCACTCGAAGGCGGATCGGCGAATCCAGCTCGGCCCACACCTCACGCAGGGCCTAGGTGCCGGCGCCAATCCCGAGATCGGCCGCGCCGCGGCCGAGGAGGCGGCGGACGAGCTCGAGCGTCATCTCGAAGGTGTGCACATGCTCTTCATCACGGCGGGCATGGGCGGCGGAACCGGCACCGGTGCCGCACCGGTGATCGCGCGGATGGCTCGTGAGCGGAACATCCTCACCGTCGGCGTCGTCACCAAGCCTTTCAACTTCGAAGGCGTTCGCCGTGGCCGCTCCGCTGAGAGCGGGATCGACCAGCTTCAGCAATATGTCGATACGCTGATCATCATCCCGAATCAGAATTTGTTCCGTCTAGCGAATGAACGCACCGGCTGGCGCGAAGCGTTCAAGATGGCCGACCATGTGCTCTACATGGGCGTGCGCGGGGTCACCGACCTGATCGTCTCGCCCGGTCTCGTCAATCTCGACTTCGCCGATATCCGCACCGTGATGGCGGAGATGGGCAAGGCGATGATGGGCACCGGGGAGGCGGAGGGTGAGAATCGCGCCACCCGCGCCGCCGAGGCCGCGATCAACAATCCGCTGCTCGAAGATACGAGCATGTCCGGCGCGCGGGGCCTGCTCATCAACATCACCGGCGGGGAGGACATGACTCTCTTCGAGGTCGATCAGGCGGCCAACCGCGTGCGCGAGGAAGTGGACGAGGAGGCGAACATCCTCTTCGGCTCTTCGATCGACGAGAACGCGAATGGTCGGATGCGCGTCTCGGTGGTGGCGACCGGAATCGACCGGCCGGCCGTGGAACGCCCGCGGCTGGTCGCGGTTGGCGGCGGGCTGGCCGGGACCCAGCCTTCATTCCTGCATATGGCTCCCGCCCTGAACCCGGCCGGCGGCGAGCCGCGGCCGCTCAGCATCGTGCCTACGGCGGAGCCCGCCTTTGCCCCGACGCACGCGGCGCCGACACTTGCTCCGCTGGCTTATGCCGCCACGGCGGGCCGAAGCCCGGTCAGGCCTCTTTCGGCGAGCCCGGCAGGAATGCCCGCGGCCCCGCCACGCCCGGTCGCAAGCCCCATGGCGAGTCCGGTGACGGCCGTTCCCATGTCCGTCCCATTGACGGA
>JASHVY010000008.1 GCA_030044345.1 Acetobacteraceae bacterium
TGCCGATCGATCCTCAATCCTTCTCGCCCCAGGACGTCGAAAACTTCATCGAGCGCGCGGCCGGCGCCTGGGGCGCGCGGCGCGACGTGATCACGCGCGTCGGCTTTGCAGTGCAGCAGGCAGTGGAGGCGATCATCGAGTTTTGCCGTGTCACGGGTCCGGTCGAGCTCGCCGTGAGCTATGACGAGTTCGATATCGACGCCCGGCTGGCCTATGACGGTGTTGCCCTGGAGCTGCCGGAATGGCCGCCTTCCCATGAAGAAGTGCTGGAAGCAGAGGATGGCGCCCGGCGCCTCTCAGGCTTTCTGGTGCGCCAGCAGGCCGACCGCGCACAGAGCGGAACCGAACGCGGCGCCACGGTCCTCAGGCTGCATTTCGAACATTAGATCAATATGGCTTCTGGTGGATCGGGGGACCCCGGCGCAGAACGATCCGCCAAATCCCAAGGCAGAAGCCATGAAATTGATCGAGAAAACAAAGCGAGAGCGCGATGACCTAAAATCGTCACGCTCTAGCGCGACCGGAGCCAGGTCAATGAAGCAAAAGCCCCAAGCCAGGAGCCGATGGCTGCAAAGACAACGTAGAGAGCGTTATGCGTGTAGCTGATCACAGCGAAAGCAGAAAGAAGATACCAAAACGCGCTCCAGTTCGCAGCCGAGATGCGCCGACGGGCAGCAACCGCGGCGCTGAACATGACATATGTCGCGTCCGTCGCCGCGGTAGAAACCACAACGCCTGCGGCGATCAGCGGATTGATCTGGATCATGAGAGCCTGCCATTTCGCGGGATGTGAGATCGAGACTGCGTCTTCCGAGGCTCAAAGCAACAAAAACCTGCTTTCACATGCCTCGCGCAAACCTTCCGGGGTTGCTTGTCTATAACCCATGGTCAGGTCAGGAAATTTTCGGGACACGGGAACCTCCGAGAAAATTCTGCCTTGACGGGGGCCGTTATCGAGTGGGCCGAGGGCCTCCTTCATTTCTCTCGATGCCTCCGCGCATCCTGGCGCAGCCTTCGCGCGCTTTCCATTGGAAAGCAGCCGGAAGGCTGTTCTCTGCCCGTGTCCCAAGTGGTGCCAGTGGTATAACGACCCCTATCTGGAAGGAGGGGATGGAACTGACCGACACGGAACGCGCCGTGCCGGTCGCGCTTGACGATGGGGAATGGAGGTCGGCCAACGATCGCCTTGGCCCGTTCCGCCCCTGGGCGGGGCTCGAACTTGCGCGAAAGGGATTGGCCGAGAGCCGTCTGTGAGAACGAAAACCTGGGGCACATGATTTTCGCGGGACGGAAGCGGACCGAAAGACCCAGCAAAAATAACAACCCAACTCTCCGGCGTTTCAAAGCCGCGCCCAACCGAATCGCCGCGGCCGACCCCCAGGGCGGTCTGTTTGGGCGACCTATTTCAGATATCGCATTTGCAATTCGGCTCCGAAGGCACCATATTTGGCGCCCGGCACTTTTCGGCCTGGGTTGTTTGTACCTGTTCGCGCGACACGCTCGCACCCGGTGCCTCCCCAAAATGAAAAGCATTTCGGACCGCATGTCGCGGGGCCGCCGGGTTGCTATGGAGAGACACGATGCCGCAAGGCACCGTCAAATGGTTCAATCCCACGAAGGGCTACGGGTTCATCCAGCCGGATGACGGGTCGAAGGATGTCTTCGTCCACATTTCGGCGGTCGAGCGCGCTGGCCTCAGCCGTCTGGACGATGGACAGAAGGTCAGTTTCGATGTCGAGCGCGGTCAGCAAGGCAAGCTCTCGGCGACCAACCTTCGGGCTGTTTGACCTCAACGCCGGTGCTGCTTCTCCCCGAGGCAGCACCCATTTTATGGGGGAGGACGGACATGTCCACTCATAGGTTCGCCGTTGGCGAAACAGTCGAATTTCTGCCGAGCGCGCGTGATAGCAATATTCCTCGCGGCCGATACAAAATCGAGCGTCTTCTTCCGACCGAACGTTTCGCATGTCAGTATCGTGTGAAGCATACAGTCGATGGTCACGAACGGGTCGCTGCGGAAGCTGAGCTGACGCTCATCGGCAAACTTTTCGGCTAGAGAGGGATGCGTCCGCTTCCGCTCACCGATCCCGCTTTCGTCTTTTGTTTTCCCGCGTGATTCAGAGCCTGTTTGAGAATGCGACTGCGGTGGTCGTCCGACTCGCCACAACACATTACGCTCTAGAAGCGAATCCGGCAGCGCTTTTGGGCGGCGGCTGACCACAATTTGTCCACTTGCGCCGGAAACGCCGCGGGCTATGCCTTACCAGCAAGCCAGCAATCGGCGGTTCAAGCCTCGGGCAAATGGCGCCGCGCCCTGTAGAAAGGAGACGGGCCAGTGGATTTTTCACAAGGCGTGAGCCCGACCCTAAGGATCACCCGCCGCCAGGATGTGGAGGCTAGCGGGAATTTCACCTTCGATGTCTGGAATCCATTCATCGGTGTCTATCAATCGGTATCATCGTTGCCTGAAGGGCTGCGCCGGGTTGATGAACTCGCATCCCTCATCACGCAAATGTATGCCAGGAGACATCCGAAACTGTCAGCTTTGATAGATGTACCGAGTGCGGACGCACCCAATGCCGCGGATTCCTCAGTGCCGGCCGGGAACGAATGGGCGGAGTTGCGGGTCAACCTAACCGAACACCCCACTTATGACACAAGACGCTCTGATCAGTTGATATGGGTTAGGAATAGAGGCGGAAAGATCCATGCCGCCCAAACGATCTGCAACAATGTCGGTTACACCAGCCCTATCTGAGACAAAAAAACCTCCCCTCGGTTCCTGATCTTCAACGCCGCCAATCCATCGGCGCTCAATCAGAGAGCTTGGGCGTCGCAGACGGGGCGGAGGCTGACCGAGAAGGGCGCGCTCTTTATCTGTGTTCGGAGAGCAAACGATTAGAGCAAACGATTGAAGCGGACTGCGGCCGCCGAATCGGTTATGCTCCGGGCAAAGATGAGGGGGGGCACGCCGTGCCGACAATCAGTTACCAAGAGGCGCTGAAGCGCTGCAATCGACTCTTCGATGACGTACTGCAACAATCGACGGAAGATCACGGGCGCCCGGGACCGAACGCCGCCGACATCAAGGCAGCCCAGGAAGCATCGGACCGGCTTCTGGTTGAGCTTGGGTACGGCGATGCCATCGGCCAGAGAACAGGCATTCCGAGTCCTCGGGCATAGAGCGTGATGACCGGAGGTGGACTCGCCGGTGATCTGAATCACGCGAGAAAACAAGTGATTGGAGCAGGCTGCGGAAGTGCAGACGAACGCATCACACTTTAATTGGAGCGGACGACGAGGTTCGAACTCGCGACCCTGAGCTTGGAAGGCTCATGCTCTACCAGCTGAGCTACGTCCGCGCCGCCAATCCTGGTACCGCACCCGTCCCGCCCCGGCAAGCCGCCCTCACAGCAGCTCGCAAGCCTCCTCGAAACCGAGGCGCGGCGAACGGGGGAAAACACCCGCCGGATCACCATGGCCGAGGCTGCAGATGAAATTCGACTTCCAGCCGCGATAGGCGAAGAACTCTTCGTCCACCTTGGCCTTGTCGAAACCGGACATCGGCCCGCAATCGAGCCCCAGCGCCCGCGCCGCGAGTATGAGATAACCCCCTTGCAGCGATCCGTTGCGAAAGGCGGTCTCCTGCGCGAAGGCCTCGTTGGTCGCGAACCAGGAGCGCGCATCCTGGTTGTGGGGAAAGATCCGCGGCAGAAAATCGTAAAATTTCGGATCATAGGCGACGATGACGGTCACCGGCGCCTGCATCGTCTTCTCGACATTGCCGGGCGAGAGCGCGGGCCTCAGCCTTTCCTTGGCCTCATGGGTGCGGAGAAAAAGAAAGCGCGCCGGCGAGGAATTGGCGGAGGTCGGTCCCCATTTCAAAAGATCATAGAGCGCGTGCAGCGTC
>JASHVY010000085.1 GCA_030044345.1 Acetobacteraceae bacterium
CAGCGCATTCGCAAACAGGCTCTCACTGTTGCGGCGCAGAGGAAGAGCCTTCGTTCCCTTCCGGATTCGACTGGGCAGACGCGGAGGATTGCGCCGTGGCCGTGCACCCCGGCCCCGATTGCGAAGCACGTTTGTGCGCGCTCTTCTGGACGATCTGATTGCCAAGCGCTGCCTCTGCGCTGGAAGAGGATTCGGCACTGCAATTCCCCCCGCTTCCCTCAGCGCCACCGGATGCGTTTGCCGAAGCCGTGGCCGAGGCGGTTGCCGAAGCGGTTGCTGAAACCTGGGCATTCCCCCCGCTGCCGCCGGCTGGGCCGTTCGCCGCTACCGGCAGCATCGATGCCGTCGATGGTTCCCCGCTCATCATCTGGGCCCTCGCCGCCGGTATAAGGGGAATCATGAGAGCGCAGGACAGAGCCGCTGCGAGCTCCAGGAGATTCGTTCCAAGCATCGTCTTCTCCATCACCTTCTCCTCGCAAAACTTTTGTGCCGTCACTTTTGTAACTGGGGGTGGGAGACGAAATTCCTCCCTCACCACCTATCCGAGTTGGCGTCTTCACGGCCGGGCGCAACCTCGTTGCTCGTGACAATCCGTGCAAGTGACGCGGCGATCATCGTGCGAAGCACGCGGTAATCATCTTGCGAAGCACGCAGCCAAACGGATTCGCGCGCGCTCGGCAATCCCGGCGGAATATCGACAGAATCCCGATAACGATGCGGCGGAAGTCCGGCCGCAAGGGGTCATTCACAGGACTATGCACGAAGCAAATTCCGGATGATTCGCGCACGCTATGAGACGATTTGGTCATGTTTCGGAAAAACGGAACGGTCGGTCGAAACGAACCACCATGAAATTCTTTCCCGGATCAAGAGCGTGATCGGCCCTGAAGCGGTCATGTAAACGAATACTATCGAAAATTGCAGCATCTCTCTCCGGTCACGAAAATGGCGTGGCTCACGGAATCCCATCATCGGAAATAGTCGGAAATAAAATCGGCGTCGCATCTTACGCCGGTCCTTCTTAGGTAGGCACATCAGGCCGCGTTCTCCAACGTACCGGCCGTGAGTCCTTCGCACCGGAATCGCCCTTGGGATCGCCCGATGGCCAAGGGTGCGCAGGACCGTCGATCGAACGGCAACGGAATAGAAGGAGTAGCACTCGATGCAGAAAACGCGATCGCGATTCATGCTGTTGGCGACGATCAGTACACTCTCGCTCGCCGCAGCAGGAATTCCTCTCACGATGCATCTCGCCCGTCCAGGAATCGGGGTGCTGAAGGCCGAAGCGGCCACCGCGTCCGCCAGCTCCAGCTCAGGCGGCACGGCGAGCGCGGGTGGCGCCGGATCGGCGAGCAGCCATTCCTCGAACACGAGCAGCGCTTCCGCGAGCCACGGCACCACCTCCGCCGCCTCGCATTCCACGGCCGGTGTTTCTTCGACCGGCACAGGAAGTGCGATGGGTGTGGCGGGCGGCATGGGCGTCTCGGGCTCGGCCGGGACCGGCAATGCCGAAGCCGCGGGCGCCGTCAGCGGCGCCGCTGCGGCGAGCGTCGGCAACGGCTCGGCAAGCACATCCGCCGCCGCCAACGGAGAAGGGGCCGCGAGCCCGTCCGGCACCGCAACGGCGAGCAGCCACTCGAGCGCAACCGCAAGCTCGACCGGCAACAGCTCGGTCTCCGGCGCCGGCGCCGGCGTGGCCAGCGCGACAGCCGCGCCTTCGAACGGCGGCTCATCGACCGCGGTCAGCAGCAGCCAGACCAGCGTCGGCAGCACCGGAACCGGCAGCGCGGGCGCGAACGCCAGCGATCAGGCGACCGCCTCGATCGGCTCCGGCGGCGCGAGCGCGAGCAACGTCGCTTCCGGCAGCAGCAAGGCGAGCGGCAATGGCAGCGCCAATTTCGGCGCCGGCGGCAGCGCCACCGCCGCGATCGGCGGGCTCGCGGCAAACGCGGGTTCGAACGTCAATGGCTCCGTCGTCGGCAATGGATCGGTGAACGGGATGTCGGCCGCCAACGCGAATGCCGGGCTCGCCAACAGCGCGGTGACCAGCACGACGCATAGCACCGGCATGCTCTCGGCCACCGGCACTGGCATGGGCTCGTTCAATGGTTCCGGCATGGCATCGTCCGATGGCTCCGCAACCGCGCCGATCGGATCGGGCTCGATCGCCTCCAACGCGGCGAGCAGCACGAACGGCTCGGTCAATGGCCCGGGCAGCATCGCCGCCTCCGCCAGCGACGATTCCGGGGCGAGCGTCGGCACGAGCATGGGCACAACCACTCTCGCCGGCTTCTCGCATACGCTCGGCAGCCTTGCGGCGAGCGGCAGCGGCATCGGCATCGGCGCTTATAATGGGAACGGAAGTGCAACCGGCACGCTCTCGGCCGGAAGCCCGCCGAGCCCGGTCGCCTCGATCTCGGCGATCAGCAGCGCCAACGGGTCCGTGCCCGGCACCGCCTCCGCGCCGCTCAGCGCCTCGGGCACCGGCTATGGCAATGGTTTCGGGATCGGCAGCGGCTCGGTCACGGCCGGCACCAACGCCAATGAAGGCGCGATGGGCAAGATGACGTCCAGCGGCATCACGGCAAGCTCGGACGGCAACGGCTCCGCGACGGTTTCGATCACGCCGTAACTCCCCCCGGCGGACAACTGTGCTCGGCCGGCGGAATCTCCACTCCGCCGGCCGATTTTTTGCCGATTTTCTTTAGGGTCCCTTTTCCTTGGCCGCATAGCAGCACCAAGCTCGCCACGGATTGACGCGAAGGCGCGCCCGTCTCACCCTCCCGCGCATGGTCAGGAGCGCTCGCATCGCCGAACGACGCCGACGCCGCACTCTCCGCGGCGGTCCCGGCTCGTCTCGTAAGGATCGGCGCGCTCGATGCGGGTAGTCCAGGGCGGGTAGCCCAGGCGGGCACCGCCCGCAAATCAGAGCGCCGACCAGACGCGCATCCGGAACCCCGCCCTCACCGAAGGCGGGGTTTTTCATGTCCTTCCCTCATCCATACCCGGCCGTCCGATGCCCCCAGCCCTCATCTCCCCCGTCGAACCGCTTCCCGCCCCGGCCATCTCCGCGGCGCCGCGCATCGTCACACTCGCCGAGCGGCCCGATCTCCTCCCGGTGATCGTGCAATGGCTGCGCGACCATCACGCACCCCATGAGCCGCTTGCGCTCTATGCCGCCCAAATCGCCCGTCGCGTCTCGCGGCTCGGGCCCGAGCAATGCCTCATCCTGCTCGCCGGCTCCATTCCCGCCGGAACCGCGAGCCTCACGGCCCAAGGGCTCGAATCCCGTCCCGAGCTCACCCCATGGCTGAGCAACGTCTTCGTCGCGTCATCATTCCGGGGCCGTGGCTTCGCGCGCCGCCTTGTCATTGCGGTGGAAGCGGCCGCCCGTCGCGCCGCCATCCCGACGCTCTGGCTCTACACGCGCTCCGCCGAGCCGCTCTATGGCGCGCTTGGCTGGCGCTGCGCCGGCGCCGACACGCACGATGGCGCGCCCGTCACGCTGATGCGCCGCGATCTGGCGGGTGATGGTTGTTGATCATCACTCGTCCGATTTGCTTTCTCGATCGCGTAATTTTCCTTGGGCTTCCCCTCATTTCTTGCCCATTTTGGCGCTGCCTCTTATTCGTTCTGATGCCTATAAAATAGGCAAACATTTCGTCATCTTTTGGTGGACCTTGCCGCGATCATCTCAAAATTAATGCACGCCATAGGCCTTTCCTCGTTCATCGAGCCCAAACAAGAACGAAAGCGTGACGAGACGGGATTTCTGGCACGCTCCTTGCAGTTTTCCCTCAGGGCACACGGATTTCGTGCCCATTCGTCGGAGGGAATCATGCTGCTACCCAGTCCAAAATGGCTCGATACGGGGGACAATGCCTGGCAGCTTGCAGCCGGCACGTTCGTTGCCCTGCAGAGCGTACCCGGCCTCGTCATTCTCTATGGCGGTATCGTCAAGAAGAAATGGGCCATCAATTCCGCATTCATGGCGATCTATGCGTTCGTCGCCGTGATGGTGGTCTGGGTGCTCTGGGCCTACAAAATGGCGTTCGGGCCGCAGCTCTTCCCCTTCCTCGGGATGCCGGGGCCGGCGATGGCGGCGCTGAGCGAAACCGGCCAGGCGGTCATTCCCGCCGCCGCCTCGGGCATGCCGCCGATGGCCTTCCCGATGGCCACGCTGGTTTACTTCCAGTTCGTCTTCGCCGCGATCACCGTGATCATCCTTGCCGGCGCCGTCGTCGGGCGAATGCGCTTCTCCGCCTGGATGATCTTCGTGCCGCTCTGGATGACGTTCATGTACACCGTCGGCGCCTTCAGCCTGTGGGGCGGCGGCTGGCTCTCCAGCATGGGCGTGGTGGATTTCTCCGGCGGCTATGTCATCCATCTCGCGGCCGCGAGCTCCGGATTCGTTGCGGCCTGGATGGTGGGGCCGCGGCTCGCCACCGACCGTGAGAACTTCCAGCCCAACAGCCTGCTCATCACGCTGGCCGGGGCCGGCATCCTCTGGCTCGGCTGGAACGGCTTCAATGGCGGCGACCCCTATTTCGCCAATGCCGATGCCGGCGCAGCCGTGCTCAATACCAACATCGCCGCCTGCACGGCCGTGCTGGTGTGGACGATCATGGATGCCAGCAATTTCGGCAAGCCCTCGGTGCTCGGCGCCGTCAACGGCATGATCGCGGGCCTCGTCGGCATCACGCCGGCGGCCGGCTATGTCAACGGCTATGGCGCGCTGATCATCGGCATCTGCGCCGGCATCATCCCCTGGCTCAGCATGAACAAGCTCGGCAAGACGGCGTTCATGAGCAAGGTCGATGACGCGCTCGGCGTGATCCACACCCATGGCTGCGCCGCGATCGTGGGCGGGCTTCTGACCGGCATCCTCGCCGATCCGAAGATGATCGTTTACGTCGGCACCGAAAAGGACGCCCCCGGCGTCAACGTCACCGGCTGGCTCTACGGCAACTTCCACCAGTTCATCCTGCAGATCTACGGCGCGCTCTTCATCATCGCCGTCAATGTCATCGGCACCTTCATCCTGCTCAAGATCGTGAGCATCTTCGTGCCGCTGCGCATGGACGATCGGATGCTCGCCATCGGCGACGACGCGGTGCACGGCGAAGAGGCGTACGCGATCTTTGCCGACCACGCATTCGACGACCGCGAATCGATGGCGAAGGCCGCCGGCGACTGACAGAGACCCAAACCCGGACTTTTTTTCCCTCCCCCTGCCGCCGTGCGGAGGCTTCGCCCCCCGCACGGCGGTTCTTTTTTTGCCCCTCGATTTCGCCTGGCGCGGGATCGCGCCATATGAAGGCGGTGATGACCCGCCCGCGGATCTTTTCAGGGATGCGGCTTCGCCGTCTCGGGCTTGTGGCGATGCTGGTCCTCCCCTTCCTCGTGCCCGCGCCGGCACGCGCCGCGGCGAGCGGATGGGTAGGGGACCATCACGCTTCGGTGCGGCTGATCACCGCCGAGCAGGCGACCGGATCGGCCGGAACGGTCGATGCGGGGCTCGAGTTCCGCCTCGCATCCGGGTGGCATATCTACTGGCGCGAGCCCGGCACGGCCGGCCTGCCGCCCACGATCTCCTGGCACGGCTCGCAAAACCTGAAGCAGGCGGGCATTTCCTGGCCGGCCCCTCTGCGCAGCGTGATCGACGGGCTGCAGACCTATGGCTATGCCGGAACCGCGGTCCTGCCGATCGCGGCAGAGCTCGAACATCCCGGCGCGCCGCTTCACCTTCATGCCACCGTCAATTACCTCGCCTGCCGCGATATCTGCGTTCCCTTCCATGCGGTGCTGGATCTCGGCCTTCCTGCCGGAATCGCGCTGCCCGGACCCGAGGCGGGACGGATCGCGGCGGCCCAGGCGCGCGTGCCGGGCGACCTCGCAGAGCTGGGCCTGAAGCTCGTCAGGGCCGAGGCGGCGCCGGCCGGCAAGGCGCAGTCTGAGCTGGTCCTCGTACTGGAAGGCCGGAGGGCGCGCCTCGCCCATCCGGATCTCTTCGTCGAAGGGCTGCCGCGCGGCGCCCCGGGGCCACCGCTTCTCGTTCCGGGCAATGAGGACGGCCGGGCGAGCCTGGTGCTGCGCGGGATCGATGCCCCGGCGGCCGAGATTGCGGGCCGCGCGCTGACCTTCACGCTGACGGACGGGCCCGGCCGCGCCGCGACCTTCGGCGCCCGGCCGGTCGCGGCGAATTCTGCCAGCGTTCCCGGCAGCCTCCCCGACCCGCTGGCGGCTCCGCTGGCCCTGCTCGCCATTGCCTTTCTGGGTGGGCTTCTCCTCAACGTCATGCCCTGTGTGCTGCCGGTGCTCGCGCTCAAGCTCATGGGGCTGGCCGCGCTCGCGGGGGCAGAACGGCGCGCGGCACGGCGAGAGCTGCTGGCCTCGGCCGCTGGTGTCCTCGCCGGCTTTGCGGTGCTGGCCGGTGCGCTGATCGGTCTCAAGGCAGCCGGCGCCTCGGTCGGGTGGGGAATCCAGTTCCAGCAACCCTGGTTCCTGGCCGCGATGACGATGGTGATGGTGCTCTTCGCCGCCGATCTTTGGGGCTGGATCACGATCACGGCCCCGCGCGGCCTTGCCGCCTTTGCCATCGCCGGCCATCGCCGCCGTCATCTCGGCGCCTTCCTCACCGGCGCCTTTGCCACCCTGCTTGCGACCTCCTGCTCGGCCCCCTTCGTCGGCACGGCCGTCGGGTTCGCGCTG
>JASHVY010000086.1 GCA_030044345.1 Acetobacteraceae bacterium
CGGCTTGCTCCCGGGATTGCCGCGCTCGCCACCCATACCGGCCTGCCGGTGATCCCCGTGGTCACCGACTCCGGCCGGCTTTGGACCCGGCGCGGCTTTCGCCGCAGGCCCGGAACCATCCGAATCGTGATCCACCCGCCGCTTGCGCCCGGTCTGCCGCGCCAGGCGCTGCTGATGCGCCTTGCCGAGATCTATGCCGCAGGCCCGCTGGCCGCCGGGGCTGTGGAAAACTCTGTGGAGCGCTTTGATGCGGGGTTCCCGGCCGATCAGAGGAACCTCTTCCATTCTTCTGATTAAAGCTGGTTTTTTCCTATCGCCCAACCCATCGACCGCCCCCTTTCGCGGGGTGTGGATGATGCACATCCCAAGGGTCCGCCGCACCCCCCTGCGCCGTTCGGAGGGCCGCGCTGTTTTGCGCTGGAAAGACCGCTCCATGAATATTGATTCATCTCGTTCTAAGCGTTTGCTCAAGAGCGTGATTCGCGCTTTTCGACGGTCTCGTGCCAAGTGATCCTGCATCAAGGCCTGCAGTCCGCCACGCATGCACCGCTCGCTCCGTCGCCGCCTCCTTGCCCTTTTCGTGCTGACGCCCGTGCTTGCGGTCGGCGTCGAGGCCGTGATCTGGCTCGTCGCAGCCCGCCAGCTCGAAGCCGGATTCCAAAGCTGGATCGCGGCCCGCCGCGGCGAGGGCTGGCAGATCGCGGCGGGCCCCGAACGCCTGGGCGGCTGGCCTTTCTCAGCCACCGTCACTGTCAGTGGCTTCGCGATCTCAGGCGGCCAGAATCTGGTTCCCGACGGCCTTGCCTGGCGCGCCCGCCGGCTTGCGCTCTCTTTCGATCTCCTCTCCCCCGACAAGCTTCTCCTGCGCTCTGCCGGAACCGAGCATTTCCGCATCGCCGGCAGCCCCGAGATCGCGCTTGCCGCGCACCAGATCGAGGCCGTGCTGCTTCCCATGAGCGCCGATCCTGGCGAGCCCGATCAGATCGACATCACCGCCGACGGGGTGCGCCTTGGTGCTTCCAGCCTCGATCCCGATTTGATCCGGGCAGGCAATCTCGCCATCGGCGCGACCTTCGAACAGCCTGCCGGCGACGCCAGCGAGGTCGCCACCGATACCGGAACCGAAACCTCTCCCGGAGCGGCCGGGATGACACGGCCTGAGGTCGCGCTCCGCCTTCAGGCGACGGGAGTCACTGTTGCCCGTGCCAAGCTTCCTGCCCTCGGCCGGGATATCGCGCTCGTCTCGCTTTCTGCGACGATGAGCGGCCCCCTCCCCTCCGGGCCGGCCTGGGCAGTCGGGCTCGGGGCCTGGCGTGATGGCGGAGGGATGCTGATCGTGCGCGATTTCTCAGTGGTGTGGGGGCCGCTCGCGATCGGCGCGGCCGGCCGGCTTGCCCTGGATCGGGCGATGCAGCCGGCGGGCGAGGGGACGGCGCGGGTCGTTGGCTATGCAGCGACCCTCGATGCGATGGTGGCTGACGGCAGCATCGGCCGTGGCGCAGCGACGGCGGCGAAGGCGGTGCTGATGCTGCTCGCCCGCCCCTCCGACACTGCCGGCGCGCCGCCGGAGGTGGACGTGCCGCTTCGTCTCGAGGACCGCACCCTGAGCATTGGCATCATCCCGCTGCTCAGGCTGCCGATGCTGTCCTGGCCGAGCGGGTCTCGATAGCTCTTCAGGGCTTCCGGCGAAGAATCATCACGCCCCCTCTCCGCGTTCGTCCCGGCTGACCTAAATCAAGGTGAGAAGGCCGCTCGCCATGCTGGTTGAATGGCTTTCCGGCAGGGACGAAACCCATGCAGACCCCGATCCAGATCACGTTCCGAAACATTGCCTCGGCGCCCGCGGTGGAAGCGCTGATCCACAAGCGTGCGGAGGCGCTCGAGAAATATTTCGGGCGAATCATCGGATGCCGCGTCGTCGTGGAAGAAAGCACCCGCCGCCCGCACCAGGGCAAGCTCTACCACCTGCGTGTGGATCTCACCGTCCCCGGGCGGGAGATCGTGATCAAGCGGGATCCGGCCGAGCATCATGCCCATGAGGACATCCTTGTCGCCGTCAACGATGCGTTCGACGCAGCGCGTCGGCAGCTCGAGGATTATGCCCGCATCTCACGCAATGACATCAAGACCCATCAGACACCGCTGCATGGCTCGATCACGAGCCTCTTCCGCGACAAGGGCTACGGATTCATCCGCTCGAGCACGGGCGAGCAGATCTACATGCACCGCAATGCCGTGCTCGGAAAAGGCTTCGACGCCCTCGTGGAAGGCGACCCTGTTCGCTATTCACTCCATGAAAGCGAGGGGGAGAAGGGACTGCAAGCCAGCACGGTCATCCCGATCGGGAAACATCATCCGACGCCGTGAGCCCATCACGTGTGAACGCGCATCCTATGCGGTACGCGGGAGCGGGTTGCGATCAGGATCTCTCTTCGTCTTCTTCCTCGTCCTCATCGTCCTCGCTTTCGTCTTCCTCGTCCTCATCGTCTTCATCATCATCGTCGTCTTCATCATCCTCGGGCTCATCGTCGGAAAGCTCGTACCCGAGGCGATCGAGCGCGTTTTCGATCGCATCGGTCACGACGAGGATGCGGGCAAGCTCGGGAATCGCCTCATCGGCGGCAACGGACTGGGCCCGCGCCATCGCCATGTCCCACGAATCCTCGTTGACATCGCCAGTGCCGATGGCCGCGAGCGCGAGAAGCTGATGAAGCTCCTCAGGGGTGAATTCGTCGAGCATCACCGTAAGCTCGCGGTAGGCAGGATGATCGGCGAGATCCTCCGCATCCGCGGAGATTTGGGTGCCTTCGGACTCGCCCTCATCCTCGGTCTCGTCCGGCTCATCCCCGAAGTCGCTCCCGACCTGGGACGCCTGTTCGAGAAGCATGGCGATTCTGTCGATCGGCACGCTCAGCATGATGTCCCTCCCCTTATGGGATTCGGATTTGCGAAAGTGAAACCTCGGCCGGGACCATCGCGTGTGCCTTGACCTGAATCAAGGGACGTGACGCCACGGCCCACCCTTTTTACACTTGTGTCACATTCGGATTGGGTTGGGCAGTCAAAATCCCGGACCCGGGGGATCGGAGCCGCGTACTCGCGGGCGGAGGATCAGATTCCAGATGTCCGGCATCGGCCCCACCGGCACATGCACCAGGGCGGGCCTCTGGAGCGCGATCGCCTGGCGCAGTGCTCCCTCGAGCGTTTGCGGCGTGCTCGCCCTGAAGGCTGCCACACCGAAGCTCTCCGCATACGCCACGAAGTCGGGGTTGCTGAGCTCGCAGGCGATCAGCCGGTTGCCGTAGCGCTGCTCCTGGATCCGGCGGACATTGCCGAAGGCACGGTCATCGAACACGATTGCCACCACGGCGATATTGTGGTGCACGGCGGTGGCAAGCTCGTTCGCCTGGTAGAGGAACCCGCCATCGCCGCTCACCAGCACGACCGCGCGGTCCGGCCGCGCGCGCTTGACGCCGAGGGCCGCAGCATAGCCCCAACCGAGATTGTCTTGATACCCTGGAGAGAAATAGAGGCGGGGACCAGGGACAGGGAACGCGATCCGCGCGGCGAAGCCGAGCTGCGTCACATCCTCGACGAAGATGCCGTCCGCGGGCAAGGCGGCGCGGATCGCGGCAAGAAAATCCATCTGCGGCTGGAGCCTGGCGAGTTCGGCTTCGAACCAGGCACGGAGCCCGGCAAGCTCCGCCGCGCGCGAGGCACGCGAGGCCATCGGCAGAAGCGGCAAAAGCGCGCGCAGTGCCGGCGCCGCGTCGGCAGTGATCGCCACCGCCGGGCGGCGAAAGCGATCCATCTCCTCCGCATCGATATCGATGCGCACGACGGCAAGGTTCTCGTCGAGCCCCCAGAGCGTCTGCTGCGGGAAGAGCCGCGTGCCGACGGCCAGCACGGCATCCGCTTCCTTCCAGAGAAGATGTCCCTCCGGCAGCGAAAGGGCGAGCCGATGCGCCGTTGGGATCACGCCGCGCCCACGCCGGAAGGAGACGACCGGTGCCTCCAGCCGCTCGGCGATCGCCTGCACCTCGGTCCCCGCCTCCATCGCGCCGCCACCCACGACGATGAGCGGCCGCTCCGCCCGTCCCAGGATCTCCGCCGCATGACCGAGCGCATCCTCGTCGAGCTTGGGTGCCGTGAGCGGGCAGGGGTCAGGAATCAGGACCTCGCCCGCGCGGCCCCAGACATCGATCGCGCATTCGAGCGCGACCGGCCGTTTGCGCCCCGAGCAGGCGAGTGCCAGCGCCTCGGCCACGCGCTCACCGGCCTCGCCGGGGTGACGGATGCGTGCCACATGCTTGGTGACATGCGAGAGCAGCCCGAGCTGATCGTGGATCTCGTGCAGATGGCCAAAACCGCGATCGATCGCGGCTTGCGGAATCTGCCCCACGAGCGCCAGCACCGGCGCATTCATCGCGTAAGCGGTGAGCAGGGAGGAAGCGGCATTGAGAATGCCGGGTCCGGGCACGACGATGAAGGCCTGGGGCTTGCCAGTCGCCAGCGCCGCGCCGAGCGCCATGTACCCCGCCGCTTGCTCGTGGCGCGCATGCACCATGCGGACGCGCTCGCCTGCGCGTTGCACCGCATCGAAAAAAGGGTCGTTGTGCACGCCCGGCACGCCGAAGAGCGTGGTGATGCCATGGCGGATCAGGCTTTCCACGGCGGCCTCGGCCGTGCTCATGCGCGCCATCGCCGTTCCCCTCATCCGAATCCCGAACGGCGAGCAAATCCCATTCGCGAACCCCCTTTGACAAGCCCTGCCGGCGCCTTGACTCCCCATTCCGCACGCACCGGGAGCGGGATGAGATCGTCAGCCCTCACCCATCCCGCTCCCGGTCATTGTTTTCTCGCGTGATTCAGACCTACGGTGTTCCACCTCCGGTCATCACGCTATGGCCTCAAAGGTGCGGGGAGGAGAAGCAGCGCCTATGACGATCAGGGGGAAAGCCTATATCGCCGGTGCCTTCGAGCATCCTTTGCGCAAAGCCCCGGAGAAGTCGGTCGCACAGCTTCATGCGGAATGCGCCAAAGGCGCGCTCGTGGATGCCGGCCTCAGCAAGGATGATGTGGACGGGTATTTCTGCGCCGGCGACGCACCAGGCATGGGGCCGCTCTCGATGGCGGATTACATGAATCTCCGCCTGCGCCACGTCGATTCGACGGATACCGGCGGTTCCTCCTATCTCGTCCACGTCGCGCACGCGGCCGAGGGGATCGCGCTCGGCAAATGCAGTGTCGCGCTGATCACGCTCGCCGGAAGGCCGCGCAGCGAAGGCATGGCGACGGGCACCGCGCCACGCCCGGGAAATCCGGCGCAGCCAGACATCCAGTTCGAATATCCGTACGGTCCGACCATCGTGAACATGTACGCCATGTGCGCGATGCGCCACATGTACCAGTACGGCACGACGAGCGAGCAGCTTGCCTGGATCAAGGTCGCTGCCTCGCATCACGCGCAATACAATCCGAATGCGATGCTGCGCGATGTCGTCACGGTGAAGGAGGTGCTCGACTCGCCGATCGTCGCCTCACCGCTCCACAGGCTCGATTGCTGCGTCATCAGCGACGGCGGCGGAGCGCTCGTCGTCGTTGCGCCGGAGGTGATGAAGAGCCTCAGGCGTCCGCGGGTGAAGCTGCTCGGCGCGGGCGAGGCGCCGAAGGGACAGTTCGGCGGGGACGTCGATCTCACTTTCTCGGGCGCACGCTGGTCCGGACCGCGGGCGTTCGCCGAGGCTGGCGTGGCGCCTGCGGATATTCAATACGCCTCGATCTATGACAGTTTCACCATCACTGTCCTGATGCAGATCGAGGATCTCGGCTTCTGCGAAAAAGGCCAGGGCGGCCGCTTCGTCGCCGACGGCAACCTGATCTCCGGCACGGGCAGGCTTCCCTTCAATACCGATGGCGGCGGCCTCTGCAACAACCACCCCGCCAATCGCGGCGGCATGACGAAAGTGATCGAGGCGGTGCGGCAGCTTCGCGGCGAAGCGCATCCGGCGGTCCAGGTGAAGAACTGCGCGCTCGCCCTGGCCCAGGGCACCGGCGGCTCGCTCGGCACGCGCCACGGCAGCGCCACCCTCATTTTGGAACGGGAATGATTCCCATGCCAGACCGGATATTGCCAGCGCCCGAGCCCAACCCCGAAACCAAGCCCTATTGGGACGCTGCCGCGGAGGGAAGGCTTCTCATCCGCCGCTGCGCGGCCTGCGGCCGGGCGCATCACTATCCGCGCGCGCTCTGCCCCTTCTGCTTCAGCGACCGGACAGAATGGCAGACGGCCTCCGGCAACGGCACGCTCTATTCCTTCTCCGTCATGCAGCGCGCACCCGTGCCCTACGCCATCGCCTATGTGACGCTCGATGAAGGGCCGAGCATGATGAGCAATCTCGTCGATTGTGATTTCGATACGATCCACATCGGCATGAAGCTCAAGGCCGTTTTCAAGCCGACCGAGGGCGGCCTCAAGCTGGCGATGTTCACGCCGGCTTGAAGCCGGGGCGGTCTCAACGCGCGGCGAAGGCGTTGACGGCCTGCTGGACGAGCTCGGCGATGATGGCGGCGATCGGCTGGATCGCGGTCACCATGCCGACCGATTGGCCGGCCATCACCGAGCCTTGTTCGATATCGCCTTCGAGCACCGCGCGCTTGAGTGCGCCGGCCCAGAAATGCTCGATCGCGAGCTGGGCTTCCTGGCGGCTGAGCGTGCCGGCCTGGAAACGGGCAAGGGTCTCGCGCTGATGCTCGAGAAAACGTTGGGTGCCCGCATTGGCGAGGCCGCGCACGGGAATGACGGGGAAACGCTCGTCGAGCTGGATTGAGGGAACGGCA
>JASHVY010000087.1 GCA_030044345.1 Acetobacteraceae bacterium
GCCGACTTTCGCGTGCTTGCAGGCTGGTTTGCTGCCTGTAGCAGCGACGACGCGGCGCATCGGCTCTCGCGCGCCGCCTTTGCGATCAATTCGGCGCGACATTTTTTGCTCAATGCCGACGCGGATGCCGAATTGCCGGCCAGCACATCCTGGTCGGATGCGCCGCCGCTGCGCATTCATCCCCGTTTGCGCGAATATGGCGAAGCCATGCCCCGCGGTCCCCTGCCACGCGTGAGGGACCGCGGTCAGGACCGTGCCCTTCTCGCTCTCCAGCTCACGCAAGAATCTCTGCAGGTCGAGGCCGCACGCAAACGCCTTGCCACGGGTCACCCGGCGCGGCTGTCGGATCTGGGCATGCTTGATCAACATGCATTCAATCTGTTTCTGGGGCTTCTCGGCGAAGCCTTGAGCGAGCAGGCGAGGCCCGACTCGTCCGTGGAGAGGCGCACTGGCGACGGCGTGCTGCACATCCGGCTCGAGCCGCTCGCCGCCGACACTTATGCCAAGATCGCGACCCCACATGGCGTCTTTGCGGGCCGCGATCACGTGATAACCATTACCCCGTTTCAGGACAGCCGATGAGCGCCGAACGGAACTGGGAAAGAGACAGCCGAAGCATCCGCGAACGACAGCAGCTCGCGCAGCGCGACGAATCTCGCGCCGCCGTGCGAGCCCTGCTGATGACGCCGTTGATGAGTCCCGCCCACGAGGACTTTGCTGCGGTGCGTCGTGATGCGGAATCACTGCGCGAGTGGTTTGCACGAGAGACCGGATGGGTCCTCCATGTGGAGCGGGATGGTGCGCGCCTCTTCAAAAGGCCCGCCGACCTGGTGGATGGAACGCGCGGCCTGCCCGGCTACGACCGTCGCCGCTATGTGCTGCTATGCCTCGCTTGCGCCGTGCTTGAGCGCGCCGACCCGCAAATCACGCTGCGTATCCTCGGCGAAAGACTGCTTCAGCTTGCCGCAGACCCGATGCTTGCCGCCCTCGACTTCACTTTCGCGCTCGACTCGCAGCAGCAGCGGCGTGAACTCGTCGCCGTGTGCCGCACGCTCCTCGAGCTTGGGATTTTGCAGCGCGTCGCCGGCGATGAGGAATCGTTCGTGCATGCCGCCAGCGATCAGGCCGACGCGCTGTACGATGTGCAGCGCCGCTTGCTCGCCGGTGTGCTCGCCGCCGCGCGCGGCCCATCGACATGGGCGCCGGAGAATGCACCGGAGACGCTCGAGGAGAGGCTGCACGCGCTGGTCGACGAACATGTGACGGACAGCGACGAGGGTCGGCGCACGGCGTTGCGCCACCAGATCGCGCGGCGGCTCCTCGACGATCCGGTGATTTATGTCGAGACCCTGGATCAGCAAGCCCGTGCTTATTTCGCCAACCAGCGTGGCGCCATGGCGGCGCGCCTGTGCGAAGCCACCGGTCTCGTCGCCGAGCAGCGTGCGGAGGGCCTGGCGCTCACCGACGAGATCGGGTCGCTGACGGACGTCTTGATGCCGGCCGAGGGCACTGATGCTCACGCGACGCTCCTGGTGGCAGAATATCTCGCGAATCGGGCACGCCAGCGGTCAATGGAGCGCGCCGAGATTGCGGGTTCTCTCAGCCCAGTGCCCGAGCAGGACATCACAGCGTTCCTGTGCGACGCCAAGGAGCGCTTCGGCCGCTACTGGCGGAAGTCTGCACGCGAACCCGGCGCTGAACGCGAACTGACTGCGATTGCGATTGAACGCCTGGAAAAGCTGCAACTCATCGAGCGGACCGAAGGCAGCGTGCGTGCTCGGCCGGCCCTTGCGCGTTTCGCTCTCGGCGAGGCCGATATCCGCCCGGCAGAAGGCGCTCGGCGCGCCTCTGAGAGCACTTGGCCTGAGACACTATGAACGACGGCTCCGCCGCGCTCATCCGCCGCCCCGAGCGGCCGTCGCTGCCAATGCCGACACGAGAGCGCTGGCAACCGCTGCGGATGGGTCTGGTGGAGCTCTTCCAGTACGACAGCGAGGAATTCTGGTTCCGTGACGGCCATTTGCTGCTGCGCGGCAACAACGGCACCGGCAAGTCGAAGGTGCTGTCATTGACGCTACCCTTCCTGCTCGACGCGCAACTCAAGCCTTCTCGCATCGAGCCCGATGGCGACAGCAGCAAGAAGATGGCCTGGAACCTGCTGATGAGCAACTACGACAGGCGTGTCGGCTATGCCTGGATCGAGTTCGGCCGTCTGGTCAAGGACGGCGCGCCGCTTTACCTCTCACTCGGTGTCGGCCTTTCGGCGACGGCAGCCCGCCCGCAGGTGGACGCCTGGTTCTTTCTCGTTGAGGACGCCGACGGCTCGCGCATCAACCGGGATCTCTGGCTGACGAGTCCTCAGCGCGTGGTGCTGTCGAGGGAACGCCTGCGCGAGATGCTCAAAGGCCGCGGCCAGGTGTTCGAGGCGGCAAGGGACTATCGCCGCGCTGTGGACGAGCGCCTGTTCCATCTCGGACCCAAACGTTACGACGCGCTGATGGACACGCTTATCCAGTTGCGCCAGCCACAACTCTCGAAGAAACCGGACGAGACGGCGCTCTCGAATGCGCTGACCGACGCCTTGCCGCCCCTGGCGCCCGAGCTGCTCGCCGACGTGGCCGAGGCGCTGGGCCAACTGGAGGAAGATCGGCGCCAGCTCGACGAGTTCCAGGCACTTGCCAGGGCTGTCACGCGGTTCGAGCAACGGTACCGGGTTTACGCCGGCACTCAGAGCCGCCGGCAGGCGCGCGTTCTGCGCCAGGCGCAGACGGATTTCGACAACGCCAGCCGGGCGCGCAACGAGGCACAGGCCGGATTCGAGGAAGCGCAAGCCGAAGAGGAAAAGGCTCGCACCAGCCACGTTGAGACCGAAATAGCCTTGCGGCGCGCACGGGCCAAGCTGGACACGCTACGTCTCGACCCGACGATGGAGGACGCGAACGCTCTCGATCGAGCCGAGAGGGACAAGGGTGCGCGCCAGAACGCGATGAAGCATGCCTCTACGGCGGTCACGGAAGCAACCCGACGGCTGTGCCGTACCCTCGAGGATATCACGCATGCCGAGCAGCGCGCGGAACAAGCCGAATGGTCGCTATCCAAGGCGCGACGGGAGAGCGCAATCCACGCGACCGACGCAGGCGTCGCGACTGCGCATGAGAAGAACCCACTTGCTGCGCTCGATGCATCCGCGCTGGTCGCGTTGCCCCAATGCGATTTCGATCAAGCCTGCTCCGACCTCAATGCCTTGGTTGCACGGCGGCGCGCGGAAATCGCGCTGCTGCGGCGGCGCCGGGAGGAGATGGATCGGGCCGAGCGAAAGCATGCGGAAGAGGTCCGGATCCGGGACGATCGGCAGGTCGATGCCGACAGAGCGGCCGAACGCCGTGCGCAAGCCGATGCCGAGGTCGAGCGGCAGGGCCAAGCGCTGGTTAGGGACTGGGAGGGTCACTTCGCCGGGTTGGAACAGCTCGCCATCGCTCCCGAGGAGAGCGCCGCGGCGCTCGCCGCCCTGACCGAGTGGGTCGCCGCCATGAACGGCGACAATCCGGCTCGGCGCATCTTGCTCTCGTTGCAGCAGCGCGCTGCCGAGCGGCTGGCTGAGCGCAGTGCCGCGCTCGACGGCCAGCGTCTCGCTCTGGAAGCAGAGGCCCACACACTCGAGGACGAGCGCAACCGCCTCGAAGCGGGGACCGACCTGGTGCCGCCCCTGCCCTATACGCGCAGCCCCGATGCGCGGAAGGCGCGCGCGGGCGCTCCGCTCTGGCATCTCGTGGACTTTCGGGATGCGATCCCCGGCGCGCAACGCGCCGGGCTCGAGGCTGCCCTCGAAGTCGCCGGGCTGCTCGATGCCTGGGTCTCGCCTGATGGTCGCCTCCAGGCCGGCGACGGCAGCATGCTCCTGCACGACACCCAAGCGCTGGCCCGGCCGCCGTTGCCGTTTTCGCTGGCGGATTGGCTGCAGCCCGCGATTCCCTCCGACAGTGCGGTAACGGCTGGCATCGTGGCGCACGTGCTCTCCGGCATTGCCTGCACGGACGATGACACGGCCGATGCCGAGGCCTGGATTTCTCCCGATGGCCGCTTCCGTCTCGGCGCCTTGACCGGCGCCTGGGCGAAGCCGGCGGCCGTCCATATCGGCCAGGCTGCCCGCGCCGCAGCTCGTGCGCGGCGGATCGTCGAGATCGCAGAGCGTCTCGCGCAACTCGCCGACGAACGAAAAGCCGTGCAGGCCATGGCCGAGCAGATCGCGCGCGAGCGTCGGCAGGCCGATCAAGAATGGCAGCGCGCGCCAGCCGACGATGCGCTTCGCACTGCCTACCTCACGGCCGAGGCTGCGGCGCGCGAGGTGCAAGTTGCTCAAGAGAGGCTGGCCGAAGCGGAAGACCGCCATCGTGCGGCGGAGCGGGCCTTGAAAGCCGCGCGCAACCAGCTCACCGCAGACGCAGCCGACATGTGCCTTCCGGAAAACCCGGAGGCGCTGCTCGGTGTCGAGTCCGCGCTGGATCACTATCGCGACACGCTGGGCCGGCTCACCCCGGCGGGCCAGGAATTGCGTCTGGCCGTGCCGGATCTGCTTCGGTATCGCGCTCGCGAAGCTGAAGCGCGCACGGATGTAGGAAATAGCGAGGAACGCCTTTCCGCGGCCCGCACCGAGTGGGAGGAAGCCTCTGCGCGCTTCGACGCGCTGTTCGGTTCGGTCGGCGCCAAAGTCGAAGATATGAGGCTTCAGTTGGCCGAGGCCGGACAGGCCGTAGAGACATGCGACAACGCGCTGGCGCAGGCAAACTCGGCTCTGCGTGTCGCGGGTGAAGCGCGTGCGGTGGCAGGGCAAAAGGCCGCTTCCGCGGGCGATGTCTTGCAGCAATGCAGCGAGGTGCGTGCCGTGGCGACCTCCAGATGGCAGCAATTCGTCGCCACCGGCCTGCTCATAGCGGCAATCCCCGATATCGATGTTCCGGATACGAGCGTGCCGTGGACCGTCGATCCCGCGCTGACGCTGGCACGGCGTGCCGAGCAGGCTCTATCGGACCTCAAGGACGACGACGAGACCTGGTCGCGCGTGCAGAGGCAGTTGAACGACGAATTCGCCGAGCTGCAGCGTGCGCTCAGCGCGCTGGGCCATCAGGCTGTCGCGGATGTCGGAGATTGGGGCTTGGTGGTCCACATCGTGTACCAGAACAGGCCCGAACGCCCCGATCGCCTCTCGGCCCGCCTCGCCGCGGAAATCGCCCAACGCAGCGAACTGCTCACCGCAAAAGAGCGCGAGGTGCTGGAGAACCATCTGCAGGCAGAGATCGCGACCGAGATCCAGCGCCTTCTACAGAACGCTGAGCGGCAGTGCCATGCGATCAACAGAGAATTGCACAAACGCCCGACCTCGACGGGCTTGCGCTTTCGCCTCGTGTGGCAGCCCCTGGGCGAAGAAGACGACGCACCCGTGGGCCTCGAGGCGGCACGCAAACACCTGCTCGCCACCAGTGCGGATCTCTGGTCTGCGGACGACCGCAGCGTGGTCGGCGCAATGCTGCAACAGTGTATCGTGGCTGAACGTGAGCGCGCGGATTCCTTCGGTGGCGCCGGAGGAAGCCTGCATGAACAACTCGCCAACGCGCTCGACTATCGTCGCTGGCACCGCTTTCGCGTGGAACGCTGGCAGGACGGCCGCTGGCGCAAGCTGTCGGGGCCGGCCTCCAGCGGCGAACGCGCCCTCGGTCTGACGGTCCCGCTGTTCGCCGCAGTGGCGAGTTTCTACAGCCAAGGCAGCTATTCCTTTGCACCGCGGCTGATGCTGCTCGACGAGGCGTTCGCCGGCATAGACGATGCCGCCCGCGCACATTGCATGGGACTCGTCAACGAATTCGATCTCGATTTCGTCCTCACCAGCGAGCGTGAATGGGCCTGCTATGCTGAGCTGCCCGGCGTCGCCATCTGCCAATTGCAACGACGCGAAGGCATCGACGCGGTCTTCGTCTCACGGTGGACCTGGGACGGCCGGGCCAGAATACGCGAAGCCGACCCAGACCGCAGGTTTGCCTCATGAGCGGGATCGTCGGCGAGAATGGGCGGGTCGACGCCCGCCTGCAACGTCTGCTCGGCGGGGATCAGTTTGCTTCGCTCCGCAAGCGCCTGCGCCGGCGCTTCGAGCGCGCGCCCGCCGACAGGCCCATCGAGCACATCCGCATCGGTGGCCTCACCGCGGAGGAGCACGCGGCGCTTGCCTCGCTGCTGGGCCGTCCGCAGCGCTACTCCAACTCTTTGCAGATCGACGTTCGTCTCGTCGATGCGGCCTTGCAGCGCGCTGGGATCGCTTCCTCCCTGCGTGGCGCGCTGGAACGGCTCGATGGCCCCATCACCAACCTTGCTGCCGCGCGTCTTCGCGAAGAACATCTCTGGTCACGTGTCATCGAGGGCTGCGGCCACGCGGATCTGGCAGGCTTCCTCCGCGTGCCAGACGGCCTCAGCCTGATCAAGCGACTCGCCAGACAGGACTCCACTGCAGCGGCGGAACTATGCCGCGACGCCGAGGCGGTCTTACGGCGTCTGCCGGCGAAAGGGATCGCACGTTCGCAACTTGCCGCCGAGACGCTGGGGGATGCTCACGCGCTCGACAACGGCGAGCCGGTGGCCACGATCGTGCTCGCCGTGTGGCGACGGCTTGCACGAAGGCCGGACGACAACGAGAGGACGGAATTGACTTCCGACCCGCAACAGGCCGGAGCAAGCGAGCGCATACGCGACATCTGGGCCAGAGCCGGTGTCCTCGTCAACGAACTTGCACGGCCGGCGCTGTTTCTGAACGTGCCGCTCAAGACGTTTGAAAGTGGCTCCTGGAGCGACGGGGAGCCCGCTTATCGCTCTCTGAGGGCATTGTTACGCTCGCCACCGCCATGGAACGTGGCAGGGCGGAAGGTCTATGTCTGCGAAAATCCCAACCTGCTTGCCATCGCCGCGGACCACTGGGGCTGCAATTGCGCGCCGTTGGTTTGCACCGAAGGGATGCCGGCGGCGGCGCAGCAATGCCTGCTATCGCAGCTTGCGCAGGCCGGAGCAGTTTTGTCCTATCACGGCGACTTTGACTGGCCAGGGCTGCATATCGGCAACTACGTCATGCGCGAGTTCGGCGCAGAACCATGGCGCTTCGGCGTCGCTGATTACATCGCTGCCGTCCGATCTGCCCCAAACCCGGGGCAATCTCTCCAAGGCAAGGCGGCCGAGGCAGCGTGGGACACGGCTCTGGCGGCAACTATGCGACAATATCGGCTGTCCATTGCTGAAGAAGCGCTCGCTTCTTCACTATTGCAGGACCTCGACCGCCGTCTGTCGGCATAGTTTCTTTCGCCGAAAGAGCCGCTTTCGTCCGTTCAAAATGTCTGCGCTTCGTTTCGAGGCTTCGCCATGACGGGGCCTGGCACAGAGATGAATGGGGCGGCAGCAATGACCGCCGAGGTTCGGCAGGTGTGCAGACCGCCCCGTCGATCGCGGCAGGGACAGCCATCATCGGGGGTGCTCCTCGCACAGAACCGTACGGGCAGCATTCCCCCCATGCGGCCCCCCACCTTAGGTATTTGACGGCGAAGCGCTGCGACGGCCAGTCATGGCCGTCGGCTGCCTGCGAATGGTCCTGCCCAAGAGGCAAAAAAGCGGGGGCAAAAAAATGGCGGCGCTTTTGGCGCCGCCAAGTTTAGGGAGGAAACGTCCAAGAAAAGCAGGCAGCCCGGCATCGCCGTACTGCTGCAATGCGGAAAATAAGCGCTTGCATACCCTAGCGCAAGAGTTTTTTGCATCGCGGCAAAATTTTCTATGGTTGCTCATGCCGGCAGTCAGCTCGTGCCGATAAAGCCTTGCGAACTCTATGATGCTACTCTTCCCGCAAGGCCGGCTCAGTAGCTTCGGGGCAGGCCGAGCACATGCTCGGCAATATAGGAGAGGATGAGGTTGGTGCTGATCGGCGCCACCTGATAGAGCCGAGCCTCCCGATATTTGCGCTCGATATCGTATTCCTCGGCGAAGCCATAACCCCCGTGCGTCTGCAGGCAGGCCTCCGCCGCTGCCCAGGCGGCCTCCGCCGCCAGCATCTTCGCGGTATTCGCCTCCTCTCCGCAGGCCTCGTCCGCCTCGAACCGCCGCAGGCCCTCATGCAGCATCAATTCCGCCGCCCGCATCCCGGCATGGGCGCGGGCGATCGGGAACTGGATGCCCTGGTTCTGGCCGATCGGCCGGCCGAAGACCTGCCGCTCCTTGGCATAAGCAACCGCCCGGGCGATGAACCATTTCGCATCGCCGATCGACTCGGATGCGATCAGCAGCCGCTCCGCATTCATCCCATCCAGGATATAGCGGAACCCCTGCCCCTCCTCGCCCACCCGATTCTCGACCGGGACGATGACATCGTCGAAGAACACCTCGCAGGAATTGTGGTTCATCATGGTGCGGATGGGCCGGATGGTCAGGCCCGCGCCAAGGGCCGCGCGCATATCGACGAGAAGGGTCGAAAGCCCCTCGGTGCGACGCTTCACCTGCTCCTTAGGCGTCGTGCGGGCGAGCAGCAGCATCAGATCCGAGTGCTCGGCGCGACTCGTCCAAACTTTCTGGCCTTTCACCACATAATGGTCGCCCTCACGGCGGGCGAAAGTGCGAAGGCTCGTCGTGTCCGATCCACTGCCCGGCTCGGTGACGCCAAAAGCCTGCAGACGAAGCTCCCCTGAGGCGATCTTCGGCAGATAAGCGCGTTTCTGGACTTCCGACCCATGCCGCAGGATGGTGCCCATGATGTACATCTGGGCGTGGCAGGCCGCCCCGTTGCACCCGGAGGCATGGATCGTCTCGAGAATCGCCGCGGCGGCCGAGAGCGGCAGCCCCGCCCCGCCATATTCCTCGGGGATCAGCACGGCGAGATAGCCGGCCTCGGTCAGCGCGCGGACGAATTCGCTCGGATAAGCCCGCGTGCGATCCATCTCCCGCCAATATTCGCCGGGAAACCGCGCACAGAGCTTTCCGACCTCCTCGCGAATCTCCAAATGCTCCGCAGCCGTACCTGTCATCCAGTCCATCCTGATTCTCCTGCCCGGCCTTGGTTACGCCCGCACGCTTCGCTTCGAAGCTGGCGGAATGGCCGGCAATGGCAATATTGCGTTACAAATCGCTGTTGGCCTCCGAAGGGCGGCCAAGCAAGGATAGAGGCACGAGCGGAAAGGTCGAGCGCACCGCTTCAAGTGCGCCGGCAAGGGAAGAACGTTTTTGATGATCAGCCGAACCTCGAACCGCGGCAAGGCGGGAGGGAGCCAGGCTTCAGACCCATCTCCGGAGAACTGGCGTCTTTTCGGTGCCATGATCCTTGCCTTCATTGCACTCCTCGCCGCAAGCGCCGGTTCAAGGGCGCAGGAGCCGCCGGTCGCGGCGCCGTCCGTCCCGGTCACTGCCACCCATGCCACGCGCCGGAACGTGCCCGTCTATCTCCTGGGCCTTGGCCAGGTGAAGGCGCTCAACACCATCGTCATCAAGGCGCAGGTGGGTGGCATCCTCGAGGAGACACCCTTCACCGAGGGACAGGAGGTGAAGGCAGGGGATGTGCTCGCCATCATCGACCCCCGCCCCTATCAGGCGGTTCTTGACCAGGCGCTGGCCAAGCAGGCCGAGGACCAGGCGGCGCTCGCCAATGCCAAGGCCGATCTTGCCCGCTATGCGGCGCTCGTTCAGCGCAATTTCGCCTCCCAGCAGCAGGTGGACACACAGCGCGCGCTCGTCCTCGGCCTGACCGCGACGCTGCGCGCCGATGAAGCCACCATCGAACAGGCACGGCTCAATCTCGAATTCACCCGCATCACGGCGCCGATCGCCGGCCGGCTCGGCCTGCGCGCCGTCGATCCCGGCAACCTGATCGAGGCGAACGCACCCACCGGGATCGTCACGCTCACGCAGATGAAGCCGATCAGCGTGGTCTTCACACTGCCCGAAAGGGACATCACGCCGGTCCGTGAAGCGGCCGCGAAGGGGCCGCTCACGGTCCTTGCCGAAAGCGAGGGCGAAAATCCTCGCCTGCTCGATCGCGGCACGCTCGCCACCATCAGCAACATGGTCGATCCGAGCACCGGCACGATCGAGATGAAGGCGATCTTCCCGAACAAGGACGAGGCCCTGTGGCCCGATGAATTCATCAATGCCAGGCTTCTGGTCCGCACGCTCGAGAATGGTCTCACCCTGCCCGTCCGGGCGGTGCAGCATGGGCCGGACGGACTTTATGTCTATCGGATCCGCCCCGATCACACCGTCATCCGCCAGACGGTCACGGAAACGTTGGAGGAGGGTGGCACCGCCATCATCGCCAGCGGGCTCGAGGACGGTGCGGACGTCGTTCTGGACGGTCAATCCCGGCTCGATAACGGCATGCGCGTGAGCATCGAGGCGGGGAGCTGAAGCCTTGGGCCGAAGCGCATGAGCATCTCCGCCCCGTTCATCCGCCGGCCGATCGCGACCTCTCTCATCATGACGGCGATCGTGCTGGTCGGCATCGCCGCCTATCCGCTGCTGCCCATCGCGGCGCTTCCGAACGTCGATTTCCCGACCATCGTCGTCTCCGCAAGCCTGCCCGGTGCCGATCCATCGACCATGGCCTCGACCGTCGCGACCCCGCTCGAAAGACAGATCGGCGAGATTCCAGGCGTTTCGCAGATGACCTCGATCAGCGTCGAGGGCAGCACGTCCGTTACCGTGCAATTCTCGCTCGACCGGGACATCAATTCCGCCGCCCAGGATATCCAGGCCGCGATCAATGCCGCCGCCGGTCAATTGCCGAAGACCCTTCCGAGTCCGCCGACCTATCGCAAGATCAACCCCGCGGACGCGCCGGTCCTCATCCTCGCGGTGCAGTCCGAAGCGCTTCCGCTCACCACCGTCGACAATTACGCCGATGTCGTCCTCTCCCAGCAGATCTCGCAGCTTCCGGGGGTGGCGGAGGTTTTCATCAGCGGGCAGCAGACCCCTTCGATCCGTGTTCAGGTGGACCCCGCCAAGCTCGCCGCCATGGGCCTCACGCTCGAGGATGTGCGCAAGGCGATCCTGAATGAAACGGTCGACAATCCCAAGGGCAGCATCAATACCGCCCATCGCAGCTTCGCCGTCAATGCCAACGATCAGATCACGAAGGCCGCCCCCTTCGACAATGTGATCGTCGCCTATCGCAACGGCGGGCCCATTCGCATCAGCGATATCGGCCGCGCGGTGGACGGACCGCAGAACGATCTGATCGCCGGCTGGCAGAATGGCTACCGCGGCGTCCAGCTCGTCATCTTCAAGCAGCCGGGGGTGAATGTCCTCTCCACCGTCGATCGCATCCTGGCGGAGCTGCCGCGCCTCAAGGCTTCGATCCCGCCCTCGGTGCATATCTCGGTGATCGTCGATCGCTCGCTGAATATTCGTGCCGAGGTCGCCGATGTGCAGCTCACGCTCTTCATCGCGCTCGCCCTCGTCGTCATGGTGGTGTTTCTCTTCCTGCGCAGCCTGTGGGCCACGGTGATCCCCGCCATCACCATCCCGATCGCGCTCATCGGCACCTTCGCCATGATGTATGTGGCGGGCTACAGCATCGACAATCTCTCGATGATGGGGCTCACCATCGCGATCGGCTTCGTGGTGGACGATGCGATCGTGATGCTCGAAAATATCTTCCGCCACATCGAGCAAGGCATGCCGCCCGTCGATGCGGCGCTGAAGGGCGCGGGCGAGATCGGCTTCACCATCGTTTCGATCAGCGCCTCGCTGGTCGCGGTCTTCCTGCCCATCCTGCTCATGGGCGGCATTGTCGGACGTGTGTTCCGCGAGTTCGCCGTCACCGTCAGCATGGCCGTGGCGGTCTCGGCCTTCGTCTCACTCACGCTGACCCCGATGATGGCCTCGCGCTTCCTCCGCCACGAAGCGAAGCATGGTGCGCTCTATCGCGCTGCCGAGCGTGGCTTCCAGGCCCTCGCGGGCTTCTATCACCGCACGCTCGGCGTCGCACTCCGCCATCGCTTCGTCACCCTGATGGTCTTCTTTGCCACCATGGGCCTTTCGGCCTATCTCTACGTGGTCATTCCCAAGGGCTTCTTTCCGCCCCAGGATGTCGGCCTGTTGGTCGGCACGCTCGAGGGGTCGCAGCAGGCATCCTTCGCGGAGCTGGAGAAGCTCGTCACCGAAGCCAACAAGATCGTCGAATCCGATCCCGCCATATCCACCTATTCGGTCAGCCTTGGCGCCGGCATTGCCGGGCAGACCGGCAACGATGCGCGATATTACATCAACCTCAAGCCGTTCGATGAGCGGGATGTCAGCGCCCAGCAGGTGATCACGCGGCTAAGGCCAAAATTCGCGCAGATGGTCGGTGCGCAGATGTTTCTGCAGGCGGCGCAGGATGTGAATGTAGGCGGCCACATCTCGCGCACCCAGTACCAATATACGCTGCAGGACGCCAATCTCGACGAGCTCTATCAGTGGGCGCCGAAAATTCTCGCCAAGCTCGACACACTGCCGATGCTGCGCGATCTCGCGACCGATCAGCAGATGTCAGGCCTCTCGGCCACCCTCACCATCGACCGTGATGAAGCTGCCCGCTACGGCATCACGCCGGCGGCGATCGACAATATCCTCTACGACGCCTTCGGTCAGCGCGAGGTGACCCAATATTTCACCCAGACCAATGCCTATTACGTGATCCTCGAAGTCCTGCCTTCGCTCCAGGCGGACCTAGCGACGCTGAACGAGCTCTATGTGCCCTCTTCCACCGGCGCAGCCGTGCCGCTCGCCAATCTCGTGCATATCGATGCCGATAAGGTGGTGCCGCTTTCGATCAATCATTCGAACCAGTTTCCCTCGGTGACGCTTTCCTTCAACCTCGCCAACGGCACCGCCATCGGCGAGGCTGTGGCGGCGATCCAGAAATCCATCGCCGCGCTCGATCCGCCGGCCTCGCTGAGCGGCAACTTCCAGGGCACGGCCGCCGCCTTCCAATCCTCGCTCGCCTCCGAGCCCTATCTGATCGCCGCGGCGATCGTCGCCGTCTATATCATCCTCGGCATTCTCTATGAGAGCTACATCCTGCCGCTGACGATCCTTTCCACCATTCCTTCAGCCGGCGTTGGCGCGCTCCTGATCCTCATCCTCGTTCATTACGATCTTTCGGTGATCGCGCTCATCGGCATTCTTCTGCTCATCGGCATCGTCAAGAAGAACGGGATCATGCTGGTGGATTTCGCCATCACTGCCGAGCGGCGCGAGGGCAAGCCACCGCTCGAGGCGATCCGCGAGGCCTGCTTCCTTCGCTTTCGCCCGATTCTGATGACGACCATGGCAGCGCTTTTCACCGGATTGCCGCTGATGCTTTTCCACGGCGCCGGTTCCGAGCTCCGCCGCCCGCTCGGCTACACCATGGTCGGCGGGCTGGCGGTGAGCCAGATCCTCACCCTCTACACGACGCCGGTCGTCTATCTCTATCTCGACCGTTTGCAGCGCTGGCTCGCGCCGACGCGCGCCAAGCATTATCCTGCGCTTGCCTCGAAGCTCGGCGCCAATGCCGACTGAAGGACCGGTTACGGCGGCGGGTTCGGCACCACGACGGGCACGCCGCCCGGCTGGAAGATCGTCGCCGTGCCATTTCCGTTCGGCACATAGATGCCCGGCGCTCCACCGCCGACGGGCGCCACGATGGCGGTATTGCCAGTCTGGTTGACGACGGTGCCGACCACGCCGCGCGGCCCGAACACCGGCGAGCCAAGCGGCGGGACGCTTGGCTGCGGTGGGGGCGCGGGTGCGGCGGATGCCGGGCTCGGGGATGGAGAGAGGGGTGGAACAGCGCCAAGCGCGGGGCCTTCGGGAAGCCCGCGGGCGGATGCGGAGGAAAGCCTGTTGCCACACGGCGAAGGCGCCGGCGGAACATGACCGGCGCAATCCTTTTGCGGCCCATTTTGAGGCTGGTTTTGAGACGGCACCGCGGCTGCCGCCACAGGCGCATATCCCGGATCAGGGCTGCTCGGGGCACAGGAAGCGACGAGCAAAAGCAGAGCAGTCACTGGCGGCAATCTCGACATGAGCTAGAGATAGGCTTCAGGGTCTCGGTTTGACAGCAGAGACCGGCCCCACAATCGGCACGCCCTGCTTCGCGCCAGCCGGCGCCCCGGCCCCATGGCCGATTCCCGCTCGCTTGCCAAAGGCGCGCTCGTCGCCCAGATCGGTTCGTCCGCGCCGGCACTCGCGCGTATCTTCCGCGGAAGCGCTGCCTCGGAAGCGATGACCGGCTTCCTTCTCGCCTGGAGCGAGATGATCCCGGGCCATCACGCTCGCGCTTTATTTTCCCGATCAATTTCATGCCTTCCCTTTGGGCTTTGGTGGATCGCTCCGCGCCGGGGTCCCCGCCACGAGGTCCCCCGGGCATGTCGGCGGGGTGCCCCGACCCACCAGAAGCCATATCGATCTGAATTCGCAGGGGACGGCATGGCTGATGCGCGCGCCGCGGGGTGCCAGGGCACACTATCTCCCTTAAGGTTGCAGGCGGGATATCCACCGATCGCGAAGGAGTATGACGGCGTGGGGCAGACGATCGCGAGAGCGCGTCTTGGAACGGGGCAGACGGCCTTCACCATTCTGGGCGCGATCAGCCTTTGCCACCTCCTTAATGATACATTGCAGACTCTGCTGCCCGCCCTTTATCCCCTGTTCCGCAGCGGGCTTGGGTTGAGCTTCGTCCAGCTCGGCGTGCTGACGCTGGCCTTCCAGGTGACCGGCTCGCTGCTGCAGCCCTTCATCGGCCGTTTCACCGACCGCCGGCCCCAGCCCTACTCACTCCCCGTGGGCATGGGCTTCACCATGGCCGGCATCCTCATCCTTGCCATCGTGAACAGTTATTCGCTGCTCCTCCTCGGTGCCGCCCTCATCGGCATCGGCTCCTCGATCTTCCACCCCGAATCCTCCCGTCTTGCCCGCATCGCCTCCGGTGGTCGGTTCGGCCTTGCCCAGTCGGTCTTTCAGGTTGGCGGCAATCTCGGCCAATCGTTCGCCCCCCTTGTCGTCGCCTTCTTCATCCTGCCGCGCGGCCGTGGCAGCCTCGTCTGGGTCGCCTTCCTTGCTTTGTTCGGCATCGCCCTCTTGAGCACCCTTGGCCGGTGGTACCAGATGAGCGGTCAGGCGCGCCCACGCGGGGTAAGCTCCCTTCATCTCGACTCGCCCCTGCCGCAGCCGATGGTCCGCCGCGCACTGATGGTGCTGATCGCGCTGGTCTTCTCGAAATTTTTCTATCTCGCGAGCATCACCAATTTTTACATC
This sequence comes from Acetobacteraceae bacterium, assembly GCA_030044345.1. Lineage (GTDB taxonomy): Bacteria > Pseudomonadota > Alphaproteobacteria > Acetobacterales > Acetobacteraceae > JAKAWQ01. Next base: position 15,289 of record JASHVY010000087.1, read on the forward strand.
TTCTATCTGATGGAGCATTTTCATCTCACCACAGCGTCGGCGCAGATCTGCCTCTTCGCCTTCCTTGCCGCGGTCGCCGCCGGCACCCTGGTGGGCGGCCCGCTTGGCGATCAAATCGGCCGCAAATATGTGATCTGGGGCTCGATCCTCGGCGTGCTGCCCTTCACGCTCGTGCTTCCTTATGTCGGGCTCGGCGCGACCATCGCGCTCAGTATCGTGATCGGCCTTGTCCTCTCCTCCGCCTTCTCGTCCATCGTGGTCTATGGGACCGAGCTGATGCCCGGGCGGGTCGGCGCCATCTCAGGCCTTTTCTTCGGTCTCGCTTTTGGAATCGCCGGCCTTGGCGCGGCCGTGCTCGGCGCGATCGCGGACTGGACAAGCATCGAATTCGTCTATCGGCTTTGCGCCTTCCTTCCCGCGATCGGGCTGCTTGCTGTCCTCCTGCCCGATGTCGGGCGTGAGGGCCGTGCCCTTCGCACGGCGCGCGCCTGAGCCGGCCTGCACGGGATCTCATCCTGAAGCTGATCGGGCCAATTCCGCCCGGGCCGAATCTCGCCTAATCTCAGATCATGAGCGACGACTCGCGACCCCTCGATTGCCTGCGCTGCCCGGCTTTCTGCTGCAAGATCGCCGGCTATGTCGAGGTGAGCGAGTACGATATCCGCCGGCTTGCCAAGTTCCTCGGCCTCACCAAGAGTGAATTCGAGGCGAAGCACATCGTCGAGCGCACGCGGCGGGGCAAGAAGCACATCAAGGCCGAATACGAGACCTGCCAGTTTCTCGACTCCAAGCGGCGCTGCACGGTCTATGAGGCAAGGCCGACGGATTGCCGCGGCTATTACTGCTGGGACGCGGAGGATCAGAGCGTCTATCGCGCGGCCGCCTTCATCCAGGTGCCCGTTCGCACCCAACAAAAAGAAGATCGCGAAAACAGAAAATAGGGGGCGTTCTTCGTGCATACCACCGCCACCGCTTTTCTCGAAGCGCTCGCGGAGGCGGGCGTCTCCTTCCTCTTCGCCAATTTCGGCTCCGATCATCCCGCGCTGCTCGAAGCGCTCGCCGAAGCCGGCGCGAGCGGCCGCCCTGTGCCCGCCGTCATCACCTGTCCGAACGAGATGGTGGCGCTCAGCGCCGCGCATGGCGCATCGCTTCTCACCGGCCGGGCCGAGGCCGTTCTCGTCCATGTCGATTGCGGCACCCAGGCGCTGGCCGGCGCCGTGCACAATGCCAGCCGAGCCCGCGCGCCGGTGCTGATCTTCGCCGGGCTTTCACCCGCCACGCAGGAGGGGGAGCTGCGCGGTAGCCGCAACGAATTCATCCACTGGCTGCAGGACGTGCCCGACCAGCCCGGCATCCTGCGCAACTACGTCAAATACGAAAATGAGATCCGCTCGGGCCGCAACGCAAAGCAGATCATTCATCGCGCGATTCAGATCGCCGAGAGCGACCCGAAAGGCCCCGTCTATCTGACCGCCGCGCGCGAGGTGCTGGAGGAGGAGGTGCCGCGCGCGACGCTCGACACGAGCCTGTGGCAACCTCTGGCACCTTCGGCTCTCGCCGAGGACGATCTCGAAACGCTCGTCACCGATCTCCTCGCCGCGGAACACCCGCTCATCGTCACCTCCTATCTCGGCCGCAACGCAGCGGCCGTGCACGCTCTCGTCGCCCTTGTGCATCGGCTCGGCATCGGCGTGCTCGAATCGGTGCCGAGTGCGATGAATTTTCCGACCGACAATACCGCCTGGCAGGGCGTTTACTGGAACGAGCAGCACCAGAACGCGGTTCTCGCCGAGGCCGACCTCGTGCTTGTGATCGACAGCGACGTGCCCTGGATCCCGCGCGTGAACCACCCGGCGGCGGAGGCGCGCATCTACCATATCGATATCGATCCGCTGAAGGAACGGTTTCCTCTCTGGTACATCCCTGCCCGCCGCGTCTTCCGTGCCGATGCGGCGACGGCGCTCACCCAAATCAATCAGCGCCTAGAGCGTGATGACCGGAGGTGGGATCACCGCAGGTCTGAATCACGCGAGAAAACAGTGTCCGAGAGCGGGATGGGGGAGCGTGAGCGAACCCATCCCGCTCTCGCCGAACGCTGGCCCGACGCAGAGCGGATCGCGGCGCGTCACGCGCGCCTTGCCCGCCGGCATGCCGAACACGCCGCCCTGCGCGCCGAGCGCGAACGGCGCCCGATGGGCGAGATCACGCCCGAATATGCCATCGCGGCACTGAAACCTTATATCGATTCAGATACG
>JASHVY010000088.1 GCA_030044345.1 Acetobacteraceae bacterium
TTTGTTTTCTCGATCAATTTCATGGCTTCCCTTTGGGCTTCCTCTTGGGCTTTGGCGGATCGCTCCGCTACCCACCAGAAGCCATATTGATCTGGCCTCGCAATCCTGGCGCCTGCTCGCGATTGACATTCTAGAACGACCGAAATAAAACGCCGGGCATCTTGCCGCCTTGCTTCTCGACTCTTGTCCCGAGTTGATCGCCATGCGGAACGTTTCTCTCTCCTCGCCGGCCCGTTCAGCGGAATCGCCGGAACGATTTGGCGGCGGGCTCCCGTAACCGATCCGGGGTCTGCCGCGAATGGCCAGGCATGGCATTGCTTCCGGAGTACCCGGTCACGGGGCCGACGACGTGCGCGTTCGCGCCGCTGCCAGACTTTGTGCGGCACCGGTTCGTCGGGAGAGTCCGGGTGGCCGATAGCGAATGGAGTGCCTGGATGGCAGCCGCGCAATCGGGCGACAGCCGAGCTTATCATCGGCTGCTCGTCGAGGTTTCGGGCTGGCTGCACCGCTATTTCACCGGGCGGCTACCCCCGCCGATGGTCGAGGACACGGTTCAGGATACGTTGCTGGCAATCCACGAGAAGCGGCATACTTACGACCCGGAGCGTCCGTTCGGGCCTTGGCTTGCGGCGATTGCCCGCTACAAGTGGATCGACCGGCTGAGGGCGCTGAAATCGGCCCCGACCGAAGCGTTGACGGACGAACTCGCCGTTGCCGATCATGAGGAAGCCGTGACGAGCGCGAGCGCGCTCGAGCGCCTGCTGCAGGAGCTCAAGCCGGCACAGTCAGCCGTGATCCGCATGGTCAAGTTGGAAGGTCTCAGCATCGAGGAGGCTTCGGTCCGGACGGGGCAATCCATTTCACTCGTCAAGGTCAATATCCATCGCGGGCTGGCCCGGCTGGCGGCCAAGGTACGAAAGCGTCCCGATGCCGGATAGTCCGCTCATCGAGGGCCTGGTCAAAGACCTCAAACCGGTGCGGCCGCGAAGTGCGAAGACCGATGCGCTGATCGTGGGGGGCCTCGGCCTCATCGAACTTGCCCTCTTCCTCGGGCTCGGGATGGCCCGGCCGGACATGCCGGTGGCCATGGCGCAGCCCTCATTCTGGTGGAAGCTCGGAAGCCTCGGGGTCATCGCGGTCCTCGGCGCGATCGCCGCCATTGTTTCCTTCGATCCTGCCGCCTCGCCCAGACGCGGATTGCGCTGGGTGGCGATCGCCATCGGCGTGTGCTTCGTGGCGGGCTGGGTCATCGATGCGGAGCGCGGCGGGATGTCGAACCTGATCAGCCGGCTCGATTGGCGCAGCGGAATTCAGTGCGCACTCAAAATGGCTGCCTTGTCGTTGCCGCCGCTCATCGGTCTTGGCCTGCTGATGCATCGCGGCGCACCGACCGATACTGCGGGCACGGCGCTTGCCGTCGGCATCACGGCAGCCGCCTGGGGCGCTTTCGTCTTCGTATTCGCGTGCCCCTATGACGACCCGCTCTACCTCGCCGTCTGGTACACGGTGGGATGTGGCGTGGTGACGATATTCGCGCGGCTGCTCCTGCCGCGCCTTCTCCGCTGGTGACGGCCGGCGTCTTCTCTTTGAACCCGGGCGGCGCTTGCCTCAGCGCAGCCCGTAGCTTTTCGCAAGGCCCGCGCCAGGATCATTGCCGGTGCTGTAAGGCAGGATCGGATAGCGCAGGCCGGCCTTGTCGAGCCCCTTGAGCCCGGTGATCCCGGTCTCGAACTCGTCAGGCGGCAGGGCCATGGCAAGCTCGTCGTCCGCAACGCCGCCATAGCGCCGCTCGGCATAGCAGGGGATCGAAAGACTGATCTCGCCCGAGGCAAGGGCCCGGCCCCAGGAATCCGCGCAGGCGGTCTCTCCGGTCACGCTGAAACCGATCCGCCGATAAGTCCGCCATTGCAACCCGTTGATGAAGAGGATCATCTGCGCCGGATTGGCGTAGAAGAGAACGATATCGGGCGGATCGAGCCGCGCCTGGCGCAATGGCGAGGCGGCAAGCCCCTGCCACCGTCCGGGTGCGACTCGCGGCATTTGCTCCTGGTGGGCGTGTGCCGCTTCCTCGTTCTCGAACCACACACCCGTCATTGTCTCGCCCGAAGCGAGCCGCGGGTCCGGCTCCTTGAGGCCGATCACCGAGGCGCAGCCGGTGAAGGGCAGAACACTTTCGGCAACGATGCCGATCGTCTGTCCGCCGAGCCGCGCATTGGTGACGAGTTGGCAGGTGGTGAAACGCCTTCCATCCTGTGAGAGACGGATCCCCGGCACCGAGAGCAGCGCCTCGCGCTCGGCAAAAAGCTTCATCCCGATGGGAAGACTGCGCAGCTTGAGAAGCCCGGCAAGCTCCGCCGCAAGCTCCCTTAAGTGCGCGGCCCCGATCATCGCGCGATCGCCCGGCGAAGTTCGACGAGCCCGAAAACAACGAAGAACAAGCCGGCAATGCGATCGATCAGGCGCCGCGCGCGGGCTCCGATCGCAGCTCGGAAGCTCACGATGACGGCCACCAGCCCGCACCACCAAAGGAGGGAACCCACGAACACGCCCGCAACGGTCAACCAAGCAGCGCTGAGATAAAAGCCGTTGCGCGGCGCGAGGACTGAAAAGAACGCCGCAAAGGTGATGATCGTCGGCGGATTGGTGAGCGTGAGCAGCACCGAGCCGAAATAGGTGCCACGGCCGGGCTCCGGCGAAACGGCTGCCGGCCGCGCACGGAACGTGATAAAGCCGAAATAGAAGAGAGCGAGCGCGGCGGCGAAATGAAGCGGTCGCGCATGCGCCAGGAGGAAATGCGAGAGGCCCGTGAGGCCGGCGGCGGCCACCAGCGCGTAAATTCCGTCCCCGGTTGCAATGCCGAATCCCGTGGCAAGGCCGCGCCGCCAGCCGAGGGCGAGGCTTCGCCGCATGCAGAGCAGCGCCATCGGCCCGACCGGTGCCGCCACGGCAAGCCCCACCCCGGCTGCTTTCATGAACAAAACGATCGAATGCATCGCCGCCTCTCTTTCCCGGGGCAGGAATTTGCGCGCGGACGACGCTTCCGCCAAGAGATGCGACGAACTTCGGGGGCAGGACACTGACTTCGGGCTTCTCGGCCCGGCTGAACGCCTACCTCTAATTCCCGAACGCCGAAAGCCCCGTCTGTGCGCGACCGAGAATGAGCGCGTGCACGTCGTGCGTGCCCTCGTAGGTATTGACGGTCTCGAGGTTCATCACGTGCCGGATCACGTGATATTCATCGATGATGCCGTTGGCGCCGTGCATGTCGCGGGCGAGGCGAGCGATCTCCAGTGCCTTGCCGCAGGAATTGCGCTTGCAAAGGCTGATCATCTCCGGCGCGGCCTGCCCTTCTTCCATCAGCCGGCCGAGGCGCAGCACCGCCTGAAGGCCGAGCGCGATCTCCGTCTGCATATCCGCGAGCTTTTTCTGGATGAGCTGCGTGGCGGCGAGCGGGCGGCCGAACATCTGCCGTTCGAGCGTGTATGAGCGTGCCGCATGCCAGCAGAATTCCGCCGCCCCCAGGGCGCCCCAGGCGATGCCATAGCGCGCGTTGTTGAGACAGGAGAACGGACCCCTCAATCCCTTCACGCCGGCGAGGAGATTTTCTTCCGGCACAAACGCGTCCTGCATCATGATCATGCCGGTCGTGCTCGTGCGAAGCGAGAATTTGCCTTCGATTTTCGGCGCCGTCAGCCCAGGCGTGCCTTTTTCGATCAGGAAGCCGCGGATCTGACCGCCATCGTCCTTGGCCCAGACGAGGAAGAGATCGGCGATCGGCGCGTTGCTGATCCAGGTCTTCGTGCCGTTCAGCACATAGCCGCCTTCGACATGGCGTGCGCGCGTGCGCATCGATCCGGGATCGGAACCCGCATCGGGCTCGGTGAGGCCGAAGCAGCCGACCAGGGCTGCCGTCCTGAGGCGCGGCAGGAAACGTTCCTTCTGCGCCTCGGAGCCGAAAGCGTGGATCGGGAACATGACGAGCGAGGATTGCACCGAAAAGGTGCTGCGATAACCGGAATCGACCCGCTCCAGCTCGCGTGCGATCAACCCATAAGCGACCGCGCCGATGCCGGCGCAGCCATAGCCTTCGAGTGTGGCGCCGAGGAAGCCCATCTCGCCCATCTCGTCGAGGATGGCACGGTCGAAATGCTCGTGCCGGTTCGCCTCGAGCACGCGCGGAAAGAGTTTTCCCTGGCAATAGTCATGGGCGGAGTCGCGGATCTGCCGCTCCTCTTCGGTCAATTGGGCGTCGAGCCGGAGCGGATCGTCCCAGGCGAAGGGGGCAAAGCCGTGCCGGAGTGCAACACCCGCAGGCGAAGGGGAGGCTTCCGGACTCATCGTGGCCGAACTCATCTTGGATCGCGCCTCGTTCTAGAGTGTTATGAATCTTCCGCCCTGTCTTGTTCAGTAAGCAAAGAAGGAAAGTTGTTCTTTCTTGAAAGAAAGAACCAAAGAACTTTTATCCTTTCATTCGTAGTTCCCGGCCAGAGCATGGTCCGGAAAACGAATAAAAGTCTTTTTGCTTCTTTTTCTTCAGAAAAAGAAGTCTCATTCTTTCTAATACTTTATCAAAGTACGTAACACCTTCTAGTCGCGGCCTTCGGAAGGGCCGGTTCCGCGCGCGGCGATACGCATGAAAGCCGGCACGTCCTCGCCGAAGCCGAAGATCGGCGCCGCCGGCTCAAGAGCGGGTGCCGCCTCCCCGCTGCGGCGGGTGGAAGCGCGGGCAGGTGTCGGGGCGGGTTTGGCCGCTGGCTTGGGCGCCCTCGCTCGCGGGGGCGCGGGCCGGGTCTCCTTGGCAGGCCGTGGGGCCGATCCCGAGGTCGCCGAGCCCGGGGTCGGGTTGCGGGCTCTCTGCCCGCTACGCCGACCTCGCCGCTTTCCTTCGTCGGCAGACCAATCGATCGGGTCGAGACCTTCAACCGCAAGGCGCGGAATCGGATGGCCGATCAGCCGTTCGATCGCCTCGACCGCGACCTGGTCCCCTGGCGTGGCGAGGGTGAAAGCGCGGCCTTCGCGTCCGGCCCGGCCGGTGCGACCGATGCGGTGCACGTAATCCTCCGCATGGTGCGGCACGTCGAAGTTGAACACATGGGAGAGCCCGCCGATATCGAGGCCACGCGCGGCGACATCGCTGCAGACCAGCAGGCGGATTTCCCCTGCGCGGAATTTCTCGAGGGTCGCGAAGCGCACGGATTGCGCCATGTCACCGTGCAGCGCACCGGCGCTGAAACGGTGGCGAAGAAGGGAGCGGAGCAGGATATCGACATCACGCTTGCGGTTGCAGAAGATGAGCGCGTTCTGCACCTGCTCCTCGCGGACCAGCCGACGCAGCGCCTCGCGCTTGTCATGCTCGGCGACGAGGGCCAGCCCCTCCGTGATGGTGGCGGCGACCGAGGCCGGCCGTGCCACCGTGATTTCCTTCGGATTGTCGAGGAAGGCATCGGCGAGGCGGCGGATCTCCGGGGCGAGCGTCGCGCTGAAAAGCAGCGTCTGCCGCCGGCGCGGCAGAAGGCTGACGATTCGCTCGACATCCGGAATGAAACCCATATCGAGCATGCGGTCCGCCTCGTCGATGACGAGGATATGGGTATCGGTGAGGAGGAGGCCGCCGCGCTCGAAAAGATCGAGCAGGCGGCCAGGCGTTGCAATCAGCACATCGACGCCGCGCGCCAGAACGTCCCGCTGATCGTTGAGGCTCTCGCCGCCGATCAGCAGCGCGTGGGTCAGCTTCTGATACTTGCCGTACTGGACGAAATTCTCGGCGACCTGGAGGGCGAGCTCACGTGTCGGCTCGAGGATCAGGCTGCGCGGCATGCGCGCCCGTCCACGTGAGCCGCTCAGGATATCGATCATCGGCAGAGTAAAGCTGGCCGTCTTGCCCGTTCCGGTCTCAGCGCAGCCGAGCACGTCACGGCCCATCAGCACGATCGGAATCGCCTGGGCCTGAATGGGTGTCGGATGCCGATAACCCTTCTCGGCGACCGCCCGCAGGATCGGCTCCGAGAGGCCGAGTCCGGAGAAAAGCGGCATTGTCTCCACGGGCGCTTCGCTTGCGTGCGCGGCCGGCTCCGCCGTACTGACAATGGTTTCGGACAAGTGGTGAAGTTCCGTTCCCACAAGGGATGCAACGGGCCACGCGGCAAGCGCACAAGGCGCATGGGCTCGCTGCCCGGAGCTTGCGCCCGTATGTGATGAAAAAGGCCGGAAAGTCAAGCAGTCCTGCCCGAGCAGGCGGCGATGAGAGCCGGTTCAAGCCATGGAAGATCGGACCCGCGAGCCGTCCATGCGCCCTCCGCCGCTCTGATATCGGCCCCATCACGCGCGAATTCGAGCGCGGGCGGAAGAGGTGCCGGCAGATGAATGGCGGTGCAGAAAGGATAATCGCGCACGCGCCATTCCGGACGATGGGTAACGAAAAATGCGAGCGTGGGCACGCCCCAGGCATCGGCGAGATGAACCATCGCGGTATCGGTGGAGACGATCAGCACGGCGCCGGCCACCAGCCCTGCCAGCGCAGCGAGCGAGGAAACGGCCGGGCAGGAAATGATCCGCGGATGCGGTCCTGCCGGCCTGCCTTGCGTAACGACAGGCAGAGTCTGCATCGCGAGGAGTGAAGCAAGCAGACGCGCGTGCACGGGTGCGGGCATCGTGCGCATTGCCATCGCCGCGCGCGGACAGACGAGCACGTATTTCTCCGGCAGGCCCGCAGGCCGGCGGGGACGGAGGGCGGCGGCGAGCCAGGTGTTGCGTTTTTCGCCGGCAGGAATACCGGCCGGATCAATACCAAGGCGAGCGAGGAAATAATCGATCATCGCGGTGGCGCGGAAGGCGGGATCGAAGGCGAATTCACGAATGTCGATCCGCATTTCGAGAGGGAAGGGCAAAGCGGCGCGATAGGGAAACCAGGTCACGTCCGCGAACGGCGAGGCGAGGGCGTAAAGCTCATGGATGAGCCGGCGGCCGAAAAGCGGCTTGCGCACCAGGAGAGGCCGCCTTCCCGCGAACCGGCCGGTGCCCAGGGCAGCGACAAGAGCGGTCAGCCCGATCACACTGTCGCCGAGCGTCATCCCGAAGCCGTTCAGGATGGCCAGGCGGCGCGGCCGATGCGGGAGCTGCATCAGCCCGCGGCGGCGAGGATACGGAGCGCCAGCCTGTGATGCGGGCGGTCGATCATCTGCCCGTCCAGCGTCAGCACCCCGGCCTCAGGATTGGCGGCGAACAGCTCGGCCACGGCACGCGCCCAGCGCAAACGATCGGGTGAGGGGGTGAAGGCCGCGTGCGCCGGCGCGATCTGGTCGGGGTGAATCAGGAACTTGCCGCAAAAACCATCCTCTGCCGCCGCCGCCGCCTCGGCGGCGAAGCCGGCCGGATCGCGCGGATCGGGAAAGGGTGTATCGATGGCGGGCACGCCGGCTGCCGCCGCAGCGATCAGCGTGAGCCCGCGCGCCATGCCGATCGGTTGGGGAAAGCCGCCGCCCGCGAGGCGCGGACGAATTCCAAGATCCGCGGAGAGGTCTTCGGCACCGAAGGAGAGCGCGAGCAGCCGCGGCAGGCCGGGTCCAAAGCGCCCGAGGGCGTGCACGGCGGCCGCGGTCTCGGTGACGAGCGCGATCACGCCTATGACGCGCGGTGCGAGGCCGAAGGCGGCCTCGGCGGTGCCGAGGCGCTGATCGAGCCTGAGCAGTGTTTCCGGCCCATCGCATTTCGGCAGCAGCACGGCCGCCGGCCTGCCCGGCACCACAGCCGCAAGATCCGCGACATGCCATTGGGTTTCCTCGGGATTGATCCGCACGATCACGCCTGGGCGCGAGAGCCCCGGCAGCCTCGCCGCAACCTGAGCGCGCGCCTCCTCCTTGGCCGCAGGCGCCACCGCATCCTCAAGGTCGAGAATGACGGTATCGGCCTCGCTCGCGAGCGCCTTGTCGATCTTCCGCGGTGAATCGCCGGGCGCGAAGAGCAGGCTTCGCAACCGCATCATGCCGCACCGGACGATGCGGGGCGCCGTCGCATCAGGGCCGCCCGTTCGCAGGAGGCGACGAGCACGCCTGCCTGGTTGAATGCAAGGTGTCGGAAGGTGACGATCCCGGCATCCGCACGCGAGCGGCTTGGTCGTGCCGCAAGCACGGTCGTCTCGACGCGCAGCGTGTCGCCGGCGAAGACCGGCGCGGGAAAGCGCACATCGGTCATGCCGAGATTGGCGATGGTCGTGCCCTGGGTGGTGTTGTGAACGCTCATCCCGATCATCAACCCGAGGGTGAAAAGCGAATTGATGAGCGGGCGGCCAAACTCGGTCCCCTTCGCATATTCGGCATCGAGGTGCAGCTTCTGCACGTTCATGGTGAGCGAGCAGAAGAATACATTGTCAGCCTCGGTGACGGTGCGCGTCCATTCGGCATCGATGACCTTTCCCTCAATGAAGTCCTCGAAGAAAAGGCCCGCCATCCGTTCACCCTTACGCTGCCGCCGAAATACGCTCCGAGGCCGGACGGCGATCGGCGAGGATCATGTCCGCTGCTTTCTCGGCGATCATGATCGTGGGCGCGTTGGTATTGCCTGAGGTGATGGCGGGCATCACGGACGCATCGGCGATGCGCAGGCCGCTCAGCCCACGCACGCGGAGCCGCGCATCGACGACCGCCAGCGGATCATCGCCCATATGGCAGGTTCCGACGGGATGGAAGATGGTGGTGCCGATCTCGCCGGCCGCGCGCACGAGATCCGCGTCTCTTTCCGCAGCGGGGCCGGGGCGGAACTCCTCCGGCTCAAAGCGGGCGAGGGCCCGTGCGGCGGCGATCCGCCGCGTGAGCCGCATTGCCGCCACGGCGACGTGGCGATCCCCCTCGGTTGCGAGATAGTTGGGCCGGATCGCCGGAGCCCGGCCGGGTTCCGGTCCCTTCAGATGCACCGAACCGCGGCTTTCCGGGCGAAGATTGCAGACTGAGGCCGTGAAAGCCGGAAAAGGATGCGGCGGGGCATCGAAGCGATCGAGGCTGAGCGGCTGGATGTGATATTCGAGGTCGGGGGTTTCGCGCGAAGGATCGCTCTTGGTGAAGCAGCCGAGCTGGCTCGGCGCCATCGTCAGCGGACCACGCCGGAAGAGAAAATATTCAAGCCCCATCCCGATCCGCCCGAGCAGGCTGTTCGCGCGCTCATTCAGTGTTCGCGTGTGGTGCACCTTGTAGGCCATGCGGATTTGCAAATGATCCTGCAGATTTTCACCCACACCCGGAAGCTCGTGTCGCACCGCGATGCCGTGCTCCTTCAGCAGAGCCCCCTGCCCGATGCCGGAAATCTCGAGCAGGTGCGGCGAGCCGATCGCGCCGGCCGCGAGAATGATTTCGCCTGCCTCGACTTCCTCGACCACACCCTTGCGCGCGAACGCCACCCCCCGGGCGCGGCGGCCATCGAAAAGAATGGCGCGTGCCTGGGCATCCGTCAGCACCGTCAGGTTGGGCCGGCCACGTGCCGGACGGAGAAACGCCTTGGCGGTATTGACCCTCACGCCGCGCCGCTGATTGACCTGGAAATAGCCGCAGCCTTCATTGTCGCCGCGATTGAAATCATCGGTCGGCGGAATGCCGATCTCCGCCGCAGCGGCACGAAATGCGTCGAGAATCTCCCAGGAAAGCCGCATGTCCTCGACCCGCCACTCCCCGCCCTCGCCATGCGCGTCATCGGCGCCACGCACCTGGTCCTCCGAGCGGCGAAAATAGGGGAGCACGTCATCCCACGACCAGCCGACATTTCCAAGCTGCCGCCAGTGATCATAATCACGCGCCTGGCCGCGCATATAAATCATGCCATTGATGGAAGAGCATCCGCCCAGGACCCGCCCGCGCGGATAGGAAAGCGCGCGGCCATTCAGTCCCGGCTCGGGCTCGGTCTTGAAGCACCAGTCGGTGCGCGGATTGTTCTGGGTATAGAGATAGCCGATCGGGATATGAATCCAGATGTAATTGTCGCGCCCGCCTGCCTCGAGCAGAAGCACCGAGGAGCGCGAATCGGCGGACAGGCGATTGGCCAGCACACAACCCGCGCTGCCGGCACCGACAATCACATAATCGAACCGTCCGATCGACATCTCTTCCTTCCATCCGGAAGACCGGGAAGCGGCGTCTCCTGGTCTTCTATCAAAACAACCGGCCGCCGTCCGGAACCTTGAAGTCGGGGCGGATGAGCACGACGGCGCCATCCTCGTCCGGCAGGCCGAGAGTGAGCACCTCCGAGACGAACGGGCCGATGCGGCGTGGCGGCAGATTGATCACCGCGCAGACCTGCCGGCCGATCAGCCGGTCGGGCGGGTAATGTTCGGTGATCTGTGCCGAGGATTTCCGCCGGCCGAGGTCCGGTCCGAAATCGATCACGAGCTTGAGGGCCGGTTTGCGCGCCTCCGGGAAGCGCGTGGCTTCGACGACGGTGCCGACGCGGATTTCGACGCGGTCGAAGTCCTCGATCGTGGCGCTCATGATGGCCCTCCCCTGAAGGTCGCGGGATGGAGCGGCATCATGCCAGAGCCGGCGGCGTTGCCAATCGTGCGGTCCCGTGCCAGCGTCGGGCCAGGACGCGGGAGGGAAAGTATGCGCGATTTCCATTTGCCAGGCCGGAGTCCCGTGTTCGCAACGAACGGGATGGCGGCGACCTCGATGCCGGCCTCGACGCTGGCGGCCCTCGATGTGCTGCGGGCCGGGGGCAATGCGCTCGACGCAGCGGTGGCGGCGGTCGCGGTGCAGTGCGTGGTCGAGCCGCAATCGACCGGAATCGGCGGAGACTGCTTCTGTCTTTATGCCCCGGCCGGCAGCGGCAAGGTTTTGGCGCTGAACGGCTCCGGCCGCGCACCGGCGGGAGCGAGCATCGACTGGTTCGAAAGCCGCGGGCTGAGCGAGCTCGAGAATACATCCGCCCACAGCGTGACCATTCCCGGCGCCATCGCGGCGTGGGAGACGTTGCTCAAGGCGCATGGCACCAAGGGATTCGACGAGCTGCTGCAGCCGGCGATCCGCTATGCCGAGGAAGGTTTCGTCGTGCATCCCCGCGTCGCGTTCGACTGGGCGCTTCTCGAAGACAAGCTCCGCAAGAACGGGACCCAGGCATTTCTTCCGCGTGGCGGCGCGCCGATCGCCGGTGAGCGCTTCGTGCCGCCGAACCTGGCGGCCACGCTCCGGGCGATCGCCAAAGGCGGCGCCCGTGCCTTCTATGAAGGGCCGGTCGCGGCGGACATGGTGGCCACGCTCCGGGCGCGCGGCGGGCTGCACACGGAGGCGGATTTCGCCGCCGGGCTTGCGGGAGCCGAGTTCGTGCCGCCGATTCGCACAAACTGGCGCGGTTTCGAGGTATGGCAGTGCCCGCCGAACGGGTCGGGGCTTCTGGTGCTGATGCTGCTCGGGATTCTCGGCGGGATTCCGAGCGCGCCCGACGGCCCGATGAGCGCGCTTCGCCTGCACCGGCATATCGAGGCAGCGCGGCTGGTCTATCGGGACCGTGATGCCTTCCTTGCCGACCCCGCGCAGGTGGAGGTGCCGGTCGAGCGCCTGACCGGCCCCGGCTATCTCTCGGAACTGCGGGCACTGATCGATGACGAGCGGGCGATGAAGGTGCTGCCGCCGGCGGGCGAGGCGGCGATGCCGGTACACGCGGACACGGTCTATCTTTGCGTGGTCGATCGCGACGGCAATGCGGCGAGCTTCATCAACTCCCTCTTCCAGGGTTTCGGAAGCGGCATCCTGGCCGAGAAATCAGGGATCATGCTGCAGAATCGCGGCTTCGGCTTTCGTCTCGAACGCGGCCATCCGAACTGCATCGCCCCCAACAAGCGGCCGATGCACACCATCATTCCGGGCATGCTCACCAAGGATGGCGAGGCGGTCATGCCGTTCGGCGTGATGGGCGGGCATTTCCAGCCGATGGGCCAGTCGCTCTTCCTCACAAATTTCCTCGAATATGGGCTCGATATCCAGGAGTCGCTGGATGCTCCTCGCGTCTTTCCCTATCAGGGCAAGCTCGAGATCGAGCGCGGCCTGCCGGCTGCGACGGCCGAGCAGTTGGCGCGCCGCGGGCATCAACTGAGCGTGGTCGAGCGGCCGCACGGCGGCGGCCAGGCGATCTGGATCGATCGCACGCGGGGCACGCTTTGCGGGGCCTCCGAGCCGCGCAAGGACGGCATGGCGCTCGGGTATTGAGCGGTGAGCGAGCCCTGTGATCTGACCGCGCTCGAAGCGCGGGCGCTGATCGGCCGCAAGCAGCTTTCCGCGAGCGAGCTTCTCGAAAGCTGCATCCGTCGGATCGAGCAGGTCAATCATGCGGTCAACGCGGTCGTCGCGACCGATTTCGTGCGCGCCCGCGAAGCGGCGGCCTCGGTGGATCGGGCGGTGAGAAGTGGCGAGCCGATCGGTCCGATCGCCGGCCTGCCGGTCGGGATCAAGGATCTCGAAGACACCGAGGGGCTCGTCACCACCTATGGGAGCCCGATCTTCGCAAATCATGTGCCGGCACAGGATGAGCGCCTGGTGCGGGCGATCCGCGCGGCCGGCGGGATCATCCTTGCGAAGACCAATACGCCGGAGTTCGGGGCCGGCGCGAACACCCGCAATGCCGTGTACGGTGCCACCGGCAATCCGTTCGATCCGCAGAAATCCGCGGCCGGCTCTTCGGGCGGCTCGGCGGTCGCGCTCGCGACCGGGATGATCCCGCTCGCTTCCGGTTCGGACACGGGAGGCAGCCTGCGCAATCCGGCCGCCTTCTGCGGCATTGTCGGCTTTCGTCCGACCCCCGGGCTGGTTGCGAACGAGAAACGTCAACTCGGCTGGTCCCCGCTTGCCGTGACGGGGCCGATGGCCCGCACGGTGCCGGATCTGGCCCTCCTGCTCTCCGTGATGGCGAGCGACGATGCGGCCGATCCCCTTGCAACGACAATCCACGGATGCACCGTCCGGGATGCTCGGCATTTCTTTCCGCCGCCCACCGTCGATCTCGCACGGCTCAAGGTCGCGCTGACGTCGGACTTCGGCTTCGCGCCGACCGAGCGGCATATCGCCGAGGTCTTTGCCGAAAAGGCAGGCCATTTTCGCCATGTCTTCGCCCGCGCCGATGACGCGACGCCCGATTGCGCCGGCGCGGACAAAGCTTTCGCGGTGCTGCGGGCGGTCGGGTTCCTCGCCTCCCACCTCGCCAAGGTGCGTGAGCGGCGGGGCGAGGTGGGCCCCAACGTGGTCGCCAACGTCGAGGAGGGTCTCGGCTATTCGGCCGCCGATGTGGCGGAGGCGAGCGTTTTGCAGACGGTGCTCTATCGGCGCTGGCAGGATTTCTTCCGCGAGTACGACGTGCTGCTTTCCCCCGCAATCACCATCAGCCCGCGTCCGTGGCGCGAGCTTTATCCTGCCGAGATCGACGGGAAGAAGACGAAAAACTATTTTCAATGGCTGGCGCTCGCCTATGCGGTGACGCTGGCGGGCCATCCGGCCATCTCGCTGCCGGTCGGCCGTGATCGGGCCGGCATGCCGTTCGGCCTGCAAATTGTCGGGCCGCGCGGCGGCGATGCCAAGGTGCTCGCTGTTGCGGCCGCTCTTGAAGCCATGCTGGCGGGCAATCCGCGCACAGCCCGGCCGGTGCCGGACATCACGAGCCTCAGAGCCGCGCCTCCCTTGGCTGAAAGTCCCGGGTTTCTCGGGTTCGATTGAGGGTCAACCCGTGCGGCCCGCCCCGAAGGCATTGAAGGTAATCAGCGTGTATGTGTCCTTCACGCCCGGAATGCCCTGAATGCGCTCGGTGACGAAGCGGCCGATATCGGCATCCGGATCGAGATAGAATTTGCCGAGCAGGTCGTACTGCCCGGA
>JASHVY010000089.1 GCA_030044345.1 Acetobacteraceae bacterium
TCCGCAAGCTGCTCGAGCGACGCCGGGGCAACATCACCGCCCGTGCCAAGCCGCACCAGATAGCTCACGAGCGCCCCCTTCTCCACGCCATCTTCGGCGAGCCGGCGGATGGCAAGGCTCGCCACCCGCTTCGAAAGTTTTCCGCCCGATTCATCGGCAAGCAGCGGCAGATGGGCAAAGACGGGCGGTGGTGCGGCATCGAGCGCCCGCCAGAGATCGATCTGCACGGCGGTGTTGGTGACATGATCCTCGCCGCGGATGACATGCGTGATCGCGAAATCCTGGTCATCGACGACCGAGGTGAAGCTGTAGAGGGGCGTGCCGTCCTCGCGCACCAGCACCGGATCCGAAACACTGCCGAGCGGCACATGCCGTTCCCCAAGCACGAGGTCCTGCCAGGCAACAATCCGCTCTGAAAGACGGAATCGCCAATAAGGAAGCCGCCCGCTTGCCTCCAACTTGGCGCGCTCGGCGTCTCCGAGACGGAGCGCGGCGCGATCATAGACAGGCGGCAGACCTCGCCTGCGCTGCATCTCCCGCTTCGCCGCTAGCTCGGCCGCGGTCTCATAGCAAGGATAGAGCCGGCCGCTTTGCCGCAGCGCTTCGGCCGTCTCCGCATAACGTGCAACCCGCGCGGACTGGTGAACCGGCCCCTTCCAGGCCAGCCCAAGCCAGGCGAGGTCGCGCAAAATCGCTTCGGCATATTCACGCCGCGAACGCGCGCTGTCGGTATCGTCCAGCCGCAGCAGGAATTCCCCGCCATGATGCTTGGCGAAAAGGAAGTTCAGCACCGCGACCCGTGCATTGCCGACATGGAGCAACCCCGTCGGGCTCGGCGCAAAACGAACGCGCACGCCCGTCTTCGCCGCGTCAGCCACGAAAAAAGTCAGTCATTGACGAGGATATAGTGCATGGTCGCTTCGAGGGTGATCTGATCCGAAGGCGTACCCGGCGGGAAAGGCGGCAAGCGGGCGCCCTCGAAAAGGCCGAGCCAGGCCGAATCGAGAAAAGGCGAGCCCGAGCTTTGCAGCAACTGCACGTCGCGCACGCTGCCGTCCCGCGCGATCACCAGCCGGATCATGACCGCGCCCTGCTGGCCGAGCTCGAGCGCCTGCTCGGGATAATATTTCCGCGCATTCACCCATTGCGTCAGCTCGGCCCGCCAGTCCGGTCCGATATTTCCCTGAATGTTGAAATCGCGCGAAAGGGACGCATTGAGCAGGGACTGGTTGAGCGCGAGATTGAGCCGGCCGCTGCTCTGCGGTGCCGGCGCATCGGTCGCGGCCGGCGTGCCATAGGACATGTGATTCAACACGAGATAATGCTGCGCCGGCGGCGCTGGCGCCGGCGCCGGCGTCCGTGCCACTGCCGGCTGCGGGGGCGGGGGCGGCACATGGCGCGGCGGTGTTGGCGGCACCGGCAGAGGGGCCGGGATGAACGGCCGCGGCGCGGGAATGGAAGGGGGCTGCAGGAATGCCTGGGTTTCGGAAGGCGGCAGCCACACCGAATATTGCTGCTCCGAAGGGGACGGCACGGCCTCGAGCGGCGCCGGCGCCACTGTCGGGGGGGCAACCGCGGACGGAACTGCGCGCGGCGGTGATGAGGGACGGAGCGGCGTCGGCGGCGTGGCGAGCGCAAGCCTGGCCGGCGGAGACGCCGGTTGCGGCGCCGGCTTGGGAACGGGCGCCTGCACGAGGGGGCGCGGCGCCACGGGCGCAACCTGCGGCACGGGGGAGGGCTGCGCCACAGGCGGGGGCTGCGTCACGGGTGTGGATTGCGCCACCTGCGGAGACTGCGCCACGGGCGGAGGCCGCGTCACGGGCGGGGGCTGAACGGAGGGCGGCGGCAAGGCCCGCGCCAGCGCGCGCGGCTGCACCGGCCGCAATGAAGGGGGCCTCGGCGCCGGTGACGCCTCTTCCGGCGGACCGATCCGCTCGGCCTTCGGTGCCGTTGCGTGTTGCGCGCCCCCATTCTGGAACACCAGGGCCACCGACGCGGGCGGAATGAACTCCACCGGTTGCCGCCGCGGCCGCACCACCACGACCACCAGCGCCAGCACCAGAATATGAAACAGAATCGAAACGATAACCGGCCGCGAGCGCATGACGCGCCAGCCGACCGGTGGTGCCATGCGCTCGCTCGCGCTCACGGCCCGCGGCACGGTACGAGAGCGCGACGATCCCTTCTCGTCGCGCTCCCGCTTCGACCTCACGACCAGTCTCACGGCTTTACCCGATCGCTTCGCGATGCCGGGCAAAGCCATATCGATCCCGTCATGTCACGCGTGCCGGTCGCTTCCCTCGTCGGCGCGCCGCCGCAGCAGGAATTCTCGTCCGAGCTTCACCCTCGGCACGCCGTCGTACTCGACGATATCGGCCGTGGCATAGGTCTCGGTCCATCGCTCCGGCAGGAAGCTTCCGGTGCCGACCACATCGATCGGCGCCGCCGCATCCGCCATCACCCGGCATTTCTCAGCCGAGAATCCGGAGGAAGCGACGATGCGCGCGCCGGCAAAGCCGGCCTCATCCAGCGCCTCGCGCAGCCGCCAGAGAGCGGCTGCCGAAACCCCGGTGCCGACGAGGTAGCGAAGCTCGGTCTCGCTGCGATAGCGCCGGATCGCGCTCGGCGCATGCCGCTCCAGCACCGCATAGCTCTCCGCCGGGTCGAGCCCCTCGATGAAGCGCCCGCCATGCGTGTCCAGCCGGAAGGCGAGCCGGCCCGCCTCCACAAGCTCGGGAAAACGCTCGCACACCAAAAGGGCGTCGGTGATCTCATGCCCGAAATAATCGACCAGTACCGTGAGATTCTCGCCAGGAAATGTCTCGTGAAACATTTCCGCCGCGCGCAGGGTCGAGCCCGCATAGCCGATCAGGGCGTGCGGCATGGTCCCAAGCCCCGCTTCTTGGCCGAACCAATGCGCGGTCGCGTTGTTGGCATTGCCGACAAATCCGCGCGCCCCTTCCCGCACGGCGGCCTGGCCGCCGACCGCAGCGGCATAGGCCATCATCTCCTGCATCTCCGCCCCGGCGCAGTGCCGCGCCTCCATCGCAAGAAAGGCGGCACGCGGCAGGGCAAGGCACATCTCATAGGCATTGTGCGCGGCAACGCAGGGCGGCCCGATCTTCTGGAGGAAGATCGTCTCGAGATCAGC
>JASHVY010000090.1 GCA_030044345.1 Acetobacteraceae bacterium
CGCCAAGCTCGCCATCACCGCTCTGATGCGCAAGCTCATCGTCCTGGCCAATGCACTTCTCAAGGCCCATCGCACCTGGGCGCCAAAACTCGCTTGATCAAAACGGATACTCTGGTTTTGTTTTCTCGATCAATTTCACGGCTTTGGCGGATCACTCCGTGATCCACCAGAAGCCATGTTGATCTGGGCACCGGCCAGGGACTCCGAACAAAAGGATAAAAAGTTCTTTGGGGTTCTTTCTTTCAAGAAAGAACAACCTCTCTTCTTCGCTTACCGCGTTTTGTTTACCGCATTCTATTTACCACATGGGGCTTGGTAGAAGGTTCATAACACCTTCTCGCCGATTCCGCGATCGTGGTCAGCGTGTGTTCTTTTCATAGATCAGGTATTCTTCGGCCCCAGACAGGCGAACGCCGTTCGTCACATCTGATCGTCTTCTCCCGCCGTGACGCCATGGCTGAACGGTTGGCACCTCGCTGTATGGAGGGCAAGGATGCGGGTTCAAGTCTTTCTGTCGTGCCCGCTCTCTGCGTGAGTCGGTCCCTTCCACGCTCTGATCCGCCGCGACATAAATTGTACCCAGCGCTGCTGACCAGGGCACCGGAGCCGATAACGACAGTGTCAGTCGTTTGCGTCACGGTATCTCTCCCCGCTTCGGCACGTACCGGTACTTGACACAACTTGAGAGGTTACGCTTACGTTATTGGTCAGTCGCGAGGGCGGGCATGTCCGGGCTATTGGCGGGTAAGGTTTGCCTGATCGTTGGAGGCGGATCCGGCATCGGTGCGGCGGCGGCTGGTCTCGCGGTGCGCGACGGAGGGAAGGTCGTCATCGCCGATATTGACGGGGACGCCGCCGAGCGTGTCGCCGGTTCATGCGGCGCGGATGGAATGGTTGTGGATGTGCGCAGCAGTGCATCCGTCCAGGCACTGGTCTCCGACGTCGTCCGCCTTCATGGGCGGATCGACGGAGTCTTCCATACTGCAATGTCGGTGCCTCTGGTCAACAAGAATGACCGTCGCGTCACGGAGCTTCCCGAGGCGATCTGGGAGACCATACTTTCTCTCGTCCTGACGGGTACTTTCCACGTCTGCAAGTATGTCGGCCAGCAGATGCTGCAGCAGGGTGCCGGCAGCATCGTGCTTACCGCGACATCGGATGCCCTGATTGGACAGGCCGGTATCGATGCCTACACGGCAGCGAAGGGTGGCGTGATCGCGATGACCCGTTCGATAGCCGCTGGATTGTCGCCTGAGGGCGTGCGGGTCAATGCAGTCTGCCCGAGCTTTGTTGAGACGCCCCATCAACGCGGATTCCTCGATGACCCCGCACTGCGCGCCCGGATCGAGGCAATGCACCTGATGCCGATCATGACGGCGGAAGACGCTGCGGAGCTTGCTCTGTTTCTCCTTTCGGATCGGGCGCGATACCTGACTGGTGGCATTCATGTTTGTGACGGCGGCTACACCTCGTTCAAGGGACGAATGGATATGCTGGAGATCTTCGATCGTGCGGCAGACTGAGCTCTCCCGCCCCGACAAGCGGAAGCCGTACAGGGGCGTTCGCCAGAACGAAACATCGCAACGCGTGGCGATATAAACCGGTCGATAACCATTACAAATCGCCTGTAGGGAGGCCAAGATGCGAATACTCTCAAGCGGAATAGCGTGCGTACTTCGGCAGGGTTGGCAGCTTTTGACGCTGGGCGCCGCCCTCATGGCGACGACCCTCATGATCGCGATGCCCGACAATGCGTGCGCTCAAAACACCGCACCGGCGGGTGGGCCGGCATACGCGGGGAAGGTCACCTACTGGTTTTGGGGAGAGAGCGACATTCCGGGCATCGACAAATGGATGGCGTCGATGGTGTCGACCTACGAGAAGCTACATCCCAAAGTGACGATCAACATCGTCCCGCAATCGTCCGATACGCTGATCGGCGCTTTCCGGCTCGCAGCGCAAAGCCGCTCCGGCCCTGACATCGACACCCAATGGGCAACGCTCCCGACCTTGACACCCTATTGGGACAAGGCTGCCGTGGCGATTTCGGACTATGTGCCCGACACCGAGACGTCGCAGTGGCTCGAGACCAGCGAGAACACCGAAGGTGGCAAGATCGTCGCGATGCCGATCTATCTCATCGGCGTCCCGCTCGTCTGGAACAAGCAGCTATTCAAAGAGGCGGGGCTCGATCCAAACACCCCGCCGAAAACCTGGGACGAGTTCCTCGCCGATTGCGCCGCACTCAAGGCACATGGCATCACGCCTTTCGGTATGGGCAACAAGGACGGGTATTTCGGTGCGTGGATGTTTGCCATCTATCTCACCCAGGAGCTCAATTCCCTTGACGAGATCAAGGCCGCAATCGGCAACACCGGCGGCTTCAGCATGGCCCAGTTCGATGAATTGCTGCGCAACCTCTATGCAATGATGCAGACTCTGATGCAGAAGGGCTACCTCAATTCCGACGTGGCGTCGCTCGATCTGAACCAGGGGTGGCAGCTCTTCCCGCAGAAGAAAGCAGCAATGGCCTTCACCACGGATGGCAATGTCCTGAGCTGGGGAAAGGCGCTCGGGGAAGCCAATATCGGCGTCGCCTATCCGCCCGTCTGGGGGCATGGCAAGCTCGCCGCCTCCTACGACGTGACACAGTCCTCGGACGAATTTATCACCAGTTGGGCGCCGAACAAGGCGGCCGCTGCTGCCTTCCTGGTCTGGCTTCATGATCCCGCGAACATGAAGGCGCTCTATGACGAGACCGGTGCTTTTCCGGCCGATGCGCGGTTTCCGGTGACATCTATCACCGACCCGCTGGCCCAGCAGCTCTATAAGCTCGATACCGCGAAAAGCTCGATCTGGCTCGAGAATTACCTGCCACCACAGGTCGACAACGACGCCGACTTGCCGGCCGGGCAATTGATTACCTCGAAGTCCGGTAGTCCCGATCAGGCGGTGGCGATTTGGAATCGGGTCATTCAGAAATGGCGCGTCCAGCAGGTTCCGGAATACCGACAGTTCCGCAAGTGGGCTGGCAGCAACGGCTGATCTCTCGCAGCCCACGACCATCGCCCGGAGCCAAAGATCACCGGGGCTCCGGGCGAAGTCATGAGGGGATCCACCAGAACGAGGAATTTGATCGCCAGAACCAAGGCGCAGGTGTGATGATCAGGCCTCATCATGCCCGCGGCGCGAACGCTGGCGGGGCTTCGCTGTGCAATCAGCGGAGTTGGGAGAGTGCCTGACCGGACGGCGATGCCTCTGAGCCTTCCAGCGATGCGTGTCGAACGGGACTCCAGCGGTACGCGGCAGCCGCGCCACCGCCGGCCAATCCGCCGATACCTCTGGCCCTATCTCTTTGTCGCCCCGGCGGCTCTGGCGATCGCGGCGGGGTTTCT
>JASHVY010000091.1 GCA_030044345.1 Acetobacteraceae bacterium
CAGGCCTCGATCAGCAGCTTTTCGGTGAAGGGATCGCCGACCTGCACGGTCGGCTTCTTCTCCGCCGCGTCATCGCCGAAGGCGGCGCTCGCCATCGTGGCACCCTGGATGCCGTCGCGTCCCGTCTTGGCGCCGACATAGACGACCGGGTTGCCCACACCGGCGGCGGCGGAGCGGAAGATGCGGTCCGCCCGCGCAATGCCGACGGTCATCGCATTGACCAGCGGATTGCCGTTATAGGCCGGGTGAAAATTGATCTCCCCGCCCACCGTCGGCACGCCGACGCAATTGCCGTAGCCGCCGATTCCCCGCACCACGCCGTCGACGATGCGCTTCGTCCCCGGCTCGCCCGGGTCGCCGAAGCGCAGCGCGTTGAGATTGGCGATCGGCCGCGCCCCCATGGTGAAGACATCGCGGAGAATCCCGCCAACACCGGTCGCGGCACCCTGATAGGGCTCGATGAAGCTCGGGTGGTTGTGGCTCTCCATCTTGAAGACGGCGGCAAGACCCTCGCCGATCGCCACCACCCCGGCATTCTCCCCCGGCCCCTGGATCACCCAGGGCGCGGCGGTCGGCAGCGCGCGGAGCCAGACACGGGAGGATTTGTACGAGCAATGCTCGGACCACATGGCGGCGAAAATGCCGAGCTCGGCAAGCCGCGGCTCGCGGCCGAGGATCGCGAGCACGCGGCCATATTCCTCCGCGGAAAGGCCGAACTCCGCGGCCAGGGTGGCCAGGGGCTTGTTCATGCGGCGAACGCGGCGGCCAACCCCTCGAAGAGTTTCTTCGCGTCATCGCCGCCCGCCAGCGGATCGACCAGGTTCT
Organism: Acetobacteraceae bacterium; assembly: GCA_030044345.1. Taxonomy (GTDB): domain Bacteria; phylum Pseudomonadota; class Alphaproteobacteria; order Acetobacterales; family Acetobacteraceae; genus JAKAWQ01. The sequence goes on from JASHVY010000091.1 coordinate 826, forward strand.
CCGCATGCGGCATCAGCCCGAGCACGCGCAGGTTCGGGCTGAAGATGCCGGCGATCGCCCGCGCGCTGCCGTTCAGGTTGGAAGCGGGCGTAAGCCGCCCGTCCGGCGCGGCATAGCGGAAGGCGACCAGCCCTTCGCCCTCGAGGCGGTCGAGTGTCGTTTCATCGGCGTAGTAATTGCCCTCGCCATGGGCGAGCACGGCGCGAAAGACCTCGCCTTTCTGGAAATGCCCGGTGAAGGCAGTGCCCGCGCGCTCGACACGGAGGTGGCAATCCATCGCGAGGAAGCGGAGCGAGACATTGCGCAGCAGCGCGCCGGGCAGCAGCCCAGCTTCGGTGAGGATCTGAAATCCGTTGCAGGCGCCGAGCACATAGCCCCCGCGCGCCGCGTGCGCGCGCACCGCGCCCATGATCGGGGAATGGGCGGCCATCGCGCCGGCGCGCAGATAATCCCCATAAGAGAAGCCGCCCGGAATGACGACGAGATCGAGCCCGGAAAGGTCGGTCTCGGTGTGCCAGAGCATGCGCGGCTTGCGCCCGGACGCCAGCGCGAGCGCGATCGCCATGTCGCGCTCGCGGTTGATGCCGGGAAAGACGATGATGCCGGCGCGCATGGACTGACAAACCGTCCTTGTCACTGTGAGATCGTTACAGAGAAACTCTCGATCACGGTATTGGCAAGAAGCTGCTCGGCCATTGAAGCGGCTTCCTTGCGCGCGGCTTCGGGGTCCGTGGCGGCAAGCTCGACCTCGATCACCTTGCCGGCCCGCACCTCACCGACCCCTCCGAACCCGAGATGATCGAGCGCGCGCGCGATCGCCTTGCCCTGCGGATCGAGCACCCCCGGCTTCGGCATCACGGTCACGATCGCCTTCACCGCGCCGCGCCCGCCGCATGACCTTTCACTGCATCACCTCTGGGCCCTTCATATCCCGCATGCCGGCTTCGGGCAGAATGCCGAGGCGCTTGGCCACTTCCTGATAGGCTTCCTCGACCTTGCCGAGATCGCGGCGGAAGCGGTCCTTGTCCATCTTCTCGTTGGTCTTGCTGTCCCAGAGCCGGCAATTGTCGGGCGAGATCTCATCGGCGAGGACGATGCGCATCTCCTCGTTCTCCCAAAGCCGGCCGAATTCCAGCTTGAAATCGACGAGCGTGATGCCGACGCCGAGGAAGAGCCCGGTCAGGAAATCGTTCACCCGGAGCGAGAGAGAAACGATATCGTCCATGTCCTGCGGGGTCGCCCAGCCGAAGGCGGTGATATGCTCTTCGGCCACCATCGGATCGCCGAGCTCATCGTTCTTGTAATAATATTCGATGATGCTGCGCGGCAGCCGCTTGCCTTCCGGGATGCCCATCCGCTTGGAGAGGCTGCCGGCGGCGACGTTCCGCACCACCACCTCGACCGGGATGATCTCGACCTCGCGGATGAGCTGCTCGCGCATATTGAGCCGGCGGACGAAATGGGTCGGGATGCCGATCTCTGCGAGCCGCAGCATCAGGTATTCGCTGATGCGGTTGTTGAGCACGCCCTTGCCGGTGATCACGCCCCGCTTCTGGGCATTGAAGGCGGTGGCGTCGTCCTTGAAATATTGCACGAGGGTGCCCGGCTCCGGCCCCTCGAACAGGATCTTCGCCTTTCCTTCATAAAGCTGGCGGCGGCGGGCCATGACTTAATCCCTTGGCACTTTTTGCTGCACTGCCGCAAGAGCAGTCAGGCGTCGGGCGGATATAGCAATTCGCCGCCGCTTCGACCATGGGCGGCATCCTTGCACCCTCGGCCCCACCCTTGGCCGCCCCGTTCGGCGCGGTCTTTCAGCCCGGGCCGCGCCGGAGCAAAAGCCGGCCCACCCCGTCCTTTCCGGTGGTCAGGGCCAGCACGGCATGACCCTGGCTTTCCGCCGCGGCGGGAACGTTGCGCAGCGGCTCGGCCCCCTTGAGGTGCACCAGCAATGTTTGCCCCGGCGCCAGTCTCTCAAGGGCCAATCGGGTGCGGACGAAAGTCATCGGACAGACTTCGCCAGTGATATCGAGCTCGAGATCGACCGCTATAGTAGAATTCATAAGAATTTCCTCAGCGCGCAAGAAATTTGCATTGCGGGAATCGAATTTGTCTCACTATATGACACGATCAGGCACGCGATAAGGAAGCAGCATGGCTGATCATGGGTCGAATCCGGATGTTCTCGGGCTGACGGCGCAAATTGTTTCCGCCCATGTCTCGAACAATTCGGTTTCGCCGGATGCTCTTCCGGCATTGATCCAGGATGTCTATCGCACCCTCGCCGGCGTCGGCAAAGAGGCAGTCCCGGTCGAAAAGCCGCAGCCGGCGGTGCCGGTGAAAAGGTCCGTCTTCCCCGATTACATCATCTGCCTGGAGGACGGAAAGAAGCTCAAGATGCTGAAACGGCACCTGAAAACCGCCTATAACATGACCCCGGAACAGTATCGGGAAAGATGGGGACTGCCGCCCGACTATCCAGTCGTCGCGCCGAACTATGCCCGCCACCGTTCCTCGCTGGCGAAGAAGATCGGGCTCGGCACCAAGGCACGCACGCGCCGCTGATCGGGGTGTGTTTGCGGCCGATGAGGAGCCCGAGCGCAAGCCCGACCTCGATCCCGACCTCGATCCCACGGGGGAGGGGGCCGGGTGCCGTCCGGTCCAGGCCGTTCCCGCCCGGAGGGTCGGGGCTTGATCGGGCCGGCCGGGGGCGGCAGGGTGCCCCGGCAGTGCGGGAGGAGCGAACCAGGCGCATGAGCCATCCCCAACCCGAGCATCCGGCAGACGCGGCGCAGCCCGGCTTCGCGCCGGCGCGTCGGCGGAATGCCGCGGAAAGCTCGGCGATCGAGCAGGCCTGCGTTGCCCGCGGCCTCAAAATGACCGGCCAGCGGCGGGTGATCGCGCGGGTGCTCTCGGAAGCGGCGGACCACCCCGATGTCGAGGAGGTTTATCGCCGGGCCGCCAAGCTCGATGCCCGTATCTCGATCGCGACCGTTTATCGGACCGTGCGGCTGCTCGAAGAGAAGGGGATTCTCGAACGGCGGGATTTCGGTGGGGGCCGTGCTCGCTACGAGCCCACCGAGCATGGGCACCACTACCATCTCATCGATGTCGATACCGGCCGCGTCGTCGAGTTTGCAGATCCGGATCTCGAGGCCCTGATGCGGACGATCGCGGGACGGCTCGGCTTCGACCTTGTTTCCCTCCGCCTCGAGCTCTTCGGGCGGCGGCGCCAGGCCTCGTCCGAGCCCCCAGTACTCAATCCGGGAGTACTCAACCCGGGAGCGCCCAATCCGGGAGCTGACGATCCATCGAAGGTCCCATCATGACTGTCGAGCAACGGGCCGGCGCGGCGAAGAAGCCCGGCTTTGCCGAGCTCAGGGCCGGCAATCTCGGTGTCCGGCTGGCCGTCAACGCCGCCGAGATCGACGCCGTCCAGGCGCTCCGCTATCGCGTCTTCTACGACGAGATGCGGGCCACCCCGAGCCGCAAGGCCGCGCTCGCCCGGCGGGATCGGGATGAGCTCGACGCCGTCGCCGATCATCTCCTGGTGATCGACCATGCCCTGGGCACGGGCCCGGAGAGCGTGGTGGGCACCTACCGGCTGATCCGCCGCGAGGCCGCCGTGCGCGCCGGGCGCTTCTACACGGCGGGGGAGTTCGATATCAGCCGGCTCCTGGCACTTCCCGGCCGGCTGCTCGAGCTCGGCCGCTCCTGCGTCGATGCCGCCCATCGCGACCGGGTGGTGATGCAGCTTCTCTGGCGCGGCATCGCGGCCTATGTCTTCGAATACCAGATCGACGTGATGTTCGGCTGCGCGAGCCTGCCGGGCACCGACCCCGACGCGCTGGCCCCCGAGCTCACCTATCTCTATCACCATTATCTTGCCCCGCCCGGCCTCCGGCCGCGGGCACTGCCGGAGCGCTATGTCGAGATGCGGCGGCTCGATCTCGATTCGCTCGACCGGCGCGCCGTCCAGGCCCAGTTGCCGCCGCTCATCAAGGGCTATCTCCGGCTGGGCGGGTTCGTCGGCGAGGGCGCGGTGATCGATCGCGACTTCAACACGATCGATGTCGCGATGGTGGTGAAGACGGATCTCGTGACCGACAAATATTACCGCCATTACGAACGCCAGCTCCGCGAAGCGCTGGACGATCAGCCCAATGACTGAAAAAGCCCGACTTCGCGCTCTTGCCTGAGGGCGTCCAGCGCGCGCCCGAGATTCGCCCAGGCGCGCACCGTGGCCAGCGCTGGCGCGCCTGGCTTGCCGCGCTGGTCGGCTGGCGGGCGGATCTAGCCGCCGCCCTTCTCGGCGGGCTGGCGGCGCTGGCGCTGCCGCCCTGGCATGCGCTGCTGCTGCTGCCGATCGCCTTTGCCGGCCTTCTTGCCCTGATCGATGCCGCGCCGGCCGGCTGGCCCGGCATGCGGCGCGCGGCCCGGCGCGGCTTCTGGTTCGGCTTCGGCAGCCATCTCATCGGGCTCTACTGGCTCACCGAGGCAATCCTCACCCGGGCCGATACATTCTGGTGGCTGGTGCCTTTCGCCACCCCGCTGACCGCAGCCGGGCTGGCCCTTCTCTTCACCGCCATTCCCGCCGGCCTCTCGCGGGGCTTTCCGCAGGGCCTGCCGCGCGTTCTCGGCTTCAGCGGCCTCTTCGCGCTCAGCGCGCTCGCTCAAGGGGCGGTGCTCACCGGCTTTCCCTGGAATCTCTGGGGCAGCGTCTGGGCGCTGCCCGGCTGGCTCGGCGATGTCTTCATCCAGCCAGGAGCGTGGGTCGGCATCTACGGGCTCACACTCGCCACCCTCCTGCTCGCCACTCTCCCGGCACTCGGCCGGCGCGGCCTCGTGGCGGCGATGATTTTCCTCCTGGCCTGGTTCGGGGCCGGGCTCTCCCGCCTCGATCGGCCCTTGCCCGCGCCGCATAAGCTCCGCGTGGCGCTGCTGCAGGGCGATATCCCGGTGACGCTGGACTGGACCCGGGCGACCGCGCTCGCCGTCTTCCGCACCTATCTCGTCTTGACCAGAGAAGCCGCCTCGGCCGCCGGGCGCGGGCCCATCGCCATCGTCTGGCCGGAGACGGCGAGCCCCTTTCTGCTCGAGACGGATGGCGCCGCCCGTGCCGCGATCGCCGAGGCGGCCGGTCCGGGCGTGCCGGTTCTCGCGGGCTCGATCCGGTTCGATGCGCAAGGAAGGCCGCGCAACAGCCTGATCGTCGTGGACGGGTCGGGACCGCCGGTGGCGATCTACGACAAATGGCATCTCGTGCCCTTCGGCGAATACCAGCCCCCCTGGTTTCCGCTGCCGATCCAGGTCGTGCCCGGGGGCGGTTTTGCCGCCGGCCCCGGACCCCGCACGCTCACGGTGCCCGGCCTGCCACCCTTCGGCCCGCTGATCTGCTATGAGGCGATCTTCTCCGGCGAGATCGTCGCCCGGCCGCGTCCGGACTGGCTCATCAACGTCACCAATGATGCGTGGTTCGGCAATACCGCCGGGCCGCGCCAGCATCTCGAGGCGGCACGGATGCGCGCGGTCGAGGAGGGGCTGCCGCTGCTGCGTGCCGCCAATACCGGCATCTCGGCGGCGTTCGACGCACACGGGCATGAAATTGCCCGCCTCGAGCTCGGCCGGCAGGGCGTGCTGGCCGTGCAACTGCCGGCCGCGCTGCCGCCCACGCTCTATGCGC
>JASHVY010000009.1 GCA_030044345.1 Acetobacteraceae bacterium
TATTTCCTCAACACGACGCGGCAGGCGGCCGACATCATCGCCGGACTCGGGGCCGACAATATTCGGCTGCAATTCGACATCTACCATTGTCAGATCACCGAGGGCGACGTGACGCGGCGGATGGCGGATCTGCTCGGGCTCATCGCGCATATGCAGATCGCCGATGTGCCGGATCGTCATGAGCCGGGCACCGGGGAGATCGGCTGGGACTATGTCTTCCGGCGCATCGACGCGCTGGGCTATGCGGGCTTCGTCGGCTGCGAGTACCGCCCGGCCGGCGAGACCGAGGCCGGGCTTGCCTGGCGCGCGCGCTTCGGCGTTTGAGATCAGGATATCGGGAAAGGACGGAGAGGGCATGCGGATCGGATTCATCGGCCTTGGCATCATGGGGCGCCCGATGGCGCAGAATCTCGCCAAGGCCGGGCACACGCTCATCGTGCCGGAGCGCAAGAGCCTCACCGCCGAGATGCGGAAGGAAGCCACGGTGGTGGCGGATGCGAAGAGCGTGGCCGCAGGCGCGGAGGTCGTGATCCTGATGGTGCCCGACACGCCGGATGTCGAGCAGGTCTTGTTCGGGCCTGCCGGCGTGGCGGAGGGGCTCAAGCGCGGCACGCTGGTGATCGATATGTCCTCGATCAACCCGATTGCGACACGCGACTTTGCCGCCCGCATCAATGCGCATGGCTGCGATTATCTCGATGCGCCGGTCTCGGGCGGCGAGGTCGGGGCCAAGCAGGCGAGCCTCACGATCATGGTGGGCGGGCCGGAAGCGGCCTTCGCCAAGGCGCTGCCGCTCTTTCAGCTCATGGGCAAGACCATCACCCATGTCGGCGAGAAGAATGGCGCGGGGCAGATCTGCAAGGTCGCCAATCAGATCATTGTCGCCTGCAATATCCAGGCGGCAGCCGAGGCGCTCGTCTTCGCCGCCAAGGCCGGCGCCGACCCTGCCGTGGTGCGCAAGGCGATCCTCGGCGGATTCGCAGGCTCGCGGGTGCTGGAGGTGCATGGGGAGCGGATGCTGACCCGCGCTTTCGCGCCGGGCTTCCGCATCCGCCTGCATGAGAAGGACCTTTCGCTTGCGCTCGGTGCCGCACGCGAGCTTGGTCTTGCGCTTCCGAACACCGCGCTTGCCCAGCAGATGTTCCAGGCGGCGGCGGCGAACGGCGCGGCGGAATCGGATCATTCGGCGCTGGTCACGGCGGTCGAGCTTCTCGCCGACCAGCGCCTGGCCGGTTGAGACGGGAATTCTCAGGAATCACAAAACCTGGGACGGCAGACCCGTTTCTGATATCAGACCGGGGGGCAGGAATGTAACACGTCCGGCCGTGGCGGGGGCAGGCCGGGCAGCAACCGGACGGCAAGGACAGCGATGCGATTCAACGAGATCGGTCAGCAATTGCGGGCGTTCCGCCTCGAATCGGGCCTGCGGGCGGAAGAGGTGGCAGCACGGCTCGGGGTGTCGCGGGCGGCCCTCTATCGCTACGAGAAAGGGGAGGTGATCAAGCTCGACACGGTCAAGCGGCTGGCCGAGCTTCTGAAGATCTCGCCCTTGTCGCTGCTCGGGATCGGCATCGAGTACTATACCCGCGCCGCGGCCTTTCTCGAGCGGCTGCGCCAGCTCGAGGAGACCGCCGATCAGGTGCTCCAGCTCGAGGGGCCGTTCTGCTACCTGACGACCTCCGATTCCTATGACGCGGCGTTGCGCGAGGTGTTCGAGGCCGCCGCGGAGCGTGCGCCCGCCCCTTCGGGCGTGGGATTCCACGCGGCGGCCGAACAGGCGATGGGAATTCTCGCGCAGCGCAAGCGGGCCTACGCCCAGCGCAAGCCGAACGTGATCGCGCTTCTCTTCACCGCGGCGATCGAGCGGTTCCTCGCCGCCGGCATTGCCGGCGGGGTGAGCCTCCCGGAGCGGCTGCGCCGGCATTGCCGCGAGATCGCGATGACCGAGGTGGAGCATATCATCTCGCTGATGGAGGCCGAGCCGATGGGTGTGCAGTTCGGCCTCCTCAACGGGCCGGAGCCGAGCGGGCCCTTCAGCATCCTGCGCACGCGCGAGCGCACGGCCCTCTCGCTCAATCCTTTCCGGATGGACACCCATCCCGCGGACCAGACCGGGGTGGCGATGATCACCCACTCCGACGAGGCGGTGGGCGCGCATCAGCGGATTGCCGAGGCGCTGTGGCAGGAGGCGCTCAAGGGGCCGGCCGGCGCGGTCCGGCTGCGCGAACTGGTGGCTGCCGCACGCTGAGCCTGGACCAAGCGGCGGCCGTGGCGGCTCGCCCGCCGGGAAACAGGGAGACGAGGCCGCTCGCCATCGTGCTGCCGCCGCGGGAGGATTTCTCGCCCGCTGCCGCCGGGGCGATCGGGATCGTGGTGCACCAGCTCGCGCGGACGAGCGGACCGGGGTTTCCGCCCCGGGTGATCGGCCTGGCCTCGCCCTTCCCGCCCTATCAGGATGTGCCGTTCACGCCGGTCCATCCGCGCTGGTGGCCGCCGGGTCCGCATGCCTGGCGCTATGGCCGCGCGGTCCTTCATGGCCTTCGCGATCTGGCGCCTTCGCTGATCGAGGTGCACAACCGGCCCGATGTCGCCCTCTTCCTGGCCGCGCACGTCACGGATTCCAAGATCGTGCTCTTTCTTCACAACGACCCGCTCGGCATGCGCGCGGCCCGGACATGCGCGGCGCGGCAACGCCTGCTCGTCCGGCTCGCCGGAGTGGTGACGGTGTCCGACTTTCTGCGCGGGCGCATGCTTGCGGGTATCGCGGAGACGAGAGCGGTTTCCGTGCTGCCGAACCCGATCGTCTGCCCGGGCGTGCCGGCGGCCGATCCCGCCCGGCCCCGCGAGAAGCTGCTGCTGTTCGCCGGCAGGGTGGTGCGCGACAAGGGCGCGGATGCCTTTGTCGCCGCGGTGGAGGCAGTGCTGCCGCGCCTGCCCGGCTGGCGGGCGGAGATGTTCGGCGCCGACCGGTTCGGGCCGGATTCACCGGAGAATGCCTATCTGCGCGCGCTGCATCGCCGTGCGGCATCGGCCGGGATTGCCATGCGCGGCTATCGACCGCAGGCGGAGGTGCTGGCGGCGATGGCAAGGGCGGCCATCGTCGTCGTGCCGAGCCGCTGGGAGGAACCGTTCGGGCTGACCGCGCTCGAGGCGATGGCGGCCGGCGCGGCGCTGATCACCACGCGGCGAGGCGCGCTGCCGGAAGTGGCCGGGGACGCCGCACGCTATGCCGAGCCCGACCCGCCGGAGGCGCTCGCCGAGGCGATCCTCGCGCTTGCGAGCGACGAGCCGGCGCGGGTGGCGCTCGGTGCTGCCGGACGCGCCCGTGCCCGGGCGTTCGATCTGGAGCGGGTCGCTTCCCGGCTCGACCGGCTGCGCCGGGAGATTCTGGAAGAGTGAGGCGATTCTTGAACCGCGGGGACCTGGCCGATCGGGTTGTCCAGGGAACAGCGATCGGCGCGACGCTGATCCTGCCGCTCTTTCTTCTCTATGGGCGGGCGGTTGCCGAGGGGATGATCGCGCTCGTCGATCTCTGCTTCCTGATCCGCTGCGCCCGGCAGAAAGAGTGGGCATGGCTCAAGAGCCCCTGGCTCAGGGTCGGGCTCGCCTGGTGGGGCTGGCTCGTCATCTGCTCCCTGCCGTTCCCGCCTTTCGCCGATAACGGCCTGCACATCTTCGGAGAAGCGCTGGCGGTGCTGCGGTTCCTCGTCTTCATCGCCGCGCTCGAGCATGTCGTGCTCGCGGATCCGGCTGCGCGGCGCTGGCTTTCGCGCGTTCTTGCCGCCGCCTTCCTCTGGATCGGCATCGAATCGCTGCAGCAATACATCACCGGCCACAATATCTTCGGCCATCCGATCAACGGCGATGGCGAGCTCACCGGCCCTTTCGACAAGCCGCGCGCGGGCCCGCCCTTCTCGCGCCTCCTTTTCCCGGTGGTGCTGCCGCCGGTGGCGCGGCTGCTGGCCCGCCCAAGCTTCGGCGGGCGTGCCTTGGGTGTCGTGCTCATGCTGGCTGCCGTCGCGGTGCAGGTGCTGATCGGCCAGCGCATGCCGCTTCTGCTGGTGGGGCTCGGCCTTCTCGTCACCTTCCTGCTGATGCGTCGTCTGCGCGTGCTGGTGGTGGTGGCCGTGGTCGCGGCGCTCGCCCTGGTCGGCGCCGCAGCGGTGGTCCGGCCCGATGCCTATTATCGCCTGGTCGAGAAATTCTCCCGCCAGATGGACCATTTCCGCGCGAGCCCCTACGGCGAGCTCTATGAGCGGGCAACCGTGATGGCGGTGGAGAATCCGCTGCTCGGCCTCGGCTTCGACGGTTTCCGCGACCATTGCCTGCAGCCGCGCTATGCCCACGACATCACCTTCCTGCTCACCGGGCACAACCGGCAGGGTTATGTTCTGGACAACAGGAATGCCTGCAACGAGCATCCCCACAATTTCTATTTCCAGGCCGTGACCGATGCCGGCGTGCCCGGCCTCTTTCTCTATGCGGCGCTCGCCCTCTCCTGGCTGGTGACGCTTGGCCGCGGGCTCGGGCAGGATGCCGATCCGACGCGGGTCGGGCTCTTCGTTGCCGCCATCATCTTTCTTTGGCCGATCGCCTCCACCTCGAGCTATCTCGACATGCCGATGAGCGGCTGGTCCTTCCTGCTGATCGGCTGGGGCCTCGCCGAGGCGCGGGCGGCGCGCCAATCCGCTCGGCGAAATAACGCCGGAGCGTGTTCAGTCAGCCTGAACACGCTCTAAGAGCGGGATGCGTTCGCTCCCGCTCCATACCCGCTCTATACGGGGAAAAGGCTTCCTCCCTTGCCGCAGAGCTCGCACAGAAGCCTTTCCATGCTTTGCTGGATGCGTTGGAAGCCGGGCAGACGCTCGATCCGCTGCTCGTCCATGTAGAGATCGCGCGCGACCTCCAACTGCAGGGCATGCACGCCCTCCCGCGGACGGCCGTAATGGCGGGTGATATAGCCGCCAGAATAGGGATCGTTGCGACGGACGCGGTAGCCGAGACCGACCAGGATCTCTTCGATGAGCCGCACCGTCCGTTCGTCGCAGGTGGTGCCATGGGCATCCCCCAGGACGAAATCGACACGCCGGCCGGCCGGCACGGAAGGCGCGGGCATCGAGTGGCAGTCGATCAGGAGGCAGGCGCCGAAGGCCGCGCGGGTTTCGGCGATGAGAGCGCCGAGGCAGGCGTGATAGGGCTCCCAGCAGCAGCGGATGCGCGCCTCGGCCTCCGCGAAAGCGAGCTTGTCGCGATAGATCGCCGAGCCGGACGCGACGACACGAGCGATGGTGCCGAGGCCGGCGCCGATGCGCGGGCTCGAGCTGTTCACCCAGGGGGGCAGAGGTTCGGAGAACATCTCCGGATCGAGTTCCCAGGGCTCGCGATTGGCATCGCAGAAGGCCCGGGGAAAGGAGGCGGCGAGCAGCGGCGCGCCATGGCGGGGCGCCGCGGCAAAGAGCTCATCGACGAAGCTGTCCTCGCTCCGGCGGAGGCTGAGCGGATCGAGGCGGGACGCGGCAAGGAAGGCGGCGGGGTAGTCGCGGCCCGAATGGGGCGAGGTGAAGATGAGGGGCGCGATCTGACGCGCCGGGCGATGCAGCGCGATGGGAGGTAAGGCGGATTGGACGGCGGGCGGCGGCAGATCCATCGGGCGGGGAGTGAAGCCGCTCGGCGAGGCTTTGTCATCAGGGAACAGCCCCGCCGCCGGAGAGAGGGAAGCCTGTGACCGCGCTGCATCCCAGTATGCCAATGATGGGCCAATGATGGGTCAACGGGAGATTGTTCCTTTCCCGGAGGGCGGGTTGCGCACCTCCGGCTGTCCGGTCATGTTGTCCGAAGGCCGCATCCCAGAGGTTGACTAAGCCGTTGACCAAGCAAGAGTCTTCCGACCTGTCGCCGAACTCTGCGCGGGGTGCGCCGGCAGAGCCGCCGGTGCCGCCTGTCGGGCATGAGCGGCACATGGCGAATGCGCTGAGGGCGCTCGCCATCGATGCGGTCGAGGCCGCGAAATCCGGCCATCCGGGCATGCCGCTCGGCATGGCGGACGCGGCGAGCGTGCTCTGGACACGCTTTCTCAAGTTCGATGCCGCCGACCCGAGCTGGCCGGATCGTGACCGCTTCGTGCTCTCGGCCGGTCACGGCTCGATGCTGCTCTACGCGCTTCTCTATCTCACCGGCTTTGCCGGGATGGAGATGGAGGCGCTGCGACGATTCCGGCAGCTCCATTCGGTGGCGGCGGGGCATCCGGAGGCTGGGCTGCATCCGGCGATCGAGACGACTACGGGCCCGCTCGGACAGGGACTGGCGACCGCCGTCGGCATGGTCCTCGCCGAGCGCCTGCTGGCCGCGCGGTTCGGCCGCAGCCTCGTCGATCACCGGACCTGGGTGATCGCCTCGGACGGCGACCTGATGGAGGGGATCAGCCATGAGGCGGCGTCGCTCGCCGGTCATCTCAGGCTCGCCCGCCTCACCGTGCTCTATGACGACAATGCGATCTCGATCGATGGGCCGACCGAGCTCGCCACGTCGGATGATCCGCTGAAGCGTTTCGCCGCCCTCGGCTGGGCCGTGAAACGGGTGGACGGTTTCGATCCCGCCGCGGTGGCGGCGGCGCTCGCGGCTTCCGGCCGGTCCCAGCGCCCGAGCCTGATCGCCTGCCGCACGATCATCGGCTATGGCGCGCCGCACAAGGCCGGCACCGCCGCCGCCCACGGGTCCGCGCTTGGCGCGGAAGAGGCGGCCGCCACGAAGCGGGCGCTCGGCTGGGGCGCGCCGCCGTTCACAGTGCCGGAGGATCTCCTCGCCTCCTGGCGGACGGCCGGCGCGCGCGGTGCGGCGCAGCGGCGCGCCTGGCTCAGGCGGCTCGCGCACCATCCGCTGCGGGGCGAGTTCGAGCGGGTGATGTCCGGCCGGCTGCCGGATGCCGCCCACGCGGCTCTTGCCGCGCTGAAGGCCGAGCTCATCGGCACCCGGGCGAAGCTCGCGACCCGCCAGGCAAGCCAGAAGGTGCTCGATGTGCTGGTGCCTGCCGTGCCGGAGCTGATCGGCGGGTCCGCCGATCTCAGCCCTTCCACCTTGACCGAGGTGCGCGGCATGACTGCCGTCGCCCCGGGCAATTATGCCGGCCGCTATATCCATTACGGCGTGCGCGAGCATGGCATGGCCGCGGCCATGAACGGCATGGCGCGGCATGGCGGCATCATTCCCTATGGCGGCACCTTCCTCGTCTTCAGCGACTATATGCGTCCGGCGATCCGTCTCGCGGCGCTGATGGGGACGCGGGCGATCTATGTGCTGACGCATGATTCGATCGGTCTTGGCGAGGATGGCCCCACGCATCAGCCGATCGAGCAGCTCGCCTCCCTGCGCGCGATGCCCAATCTCTTCGTCTTCCGCCCTGCGGATGCGGCGGAGACGGCCGAATGCTGGGAGCTTGCGCTCCGCCGCGCGGAGGGGCCGAGCGCGCTCGCTCTCTCGCGTCAGGCGCTGCCTGCGTTGCGTGCCGAGGCCGGGGAATCCCTTTCGGCGCGCGGCGGCTATGTGCTCGCCGAGGCGGATGGCGAGCGGCGCGCGACGCTGATCGCGAGCGGCTCGGAGGTGGCGATCGCGATGCAGGCGCGGGAGGCGCTGGCAGCGCTCGGGATGCCGGTCGCCGTCGTCTCGCTGCCCTGCTGGGAGCTCTTTTCCGCCCAGGATTCCTCCTACCGCGAAGCCGTGCTCGGCGCAGGCCTGCGTGTGGGCATCGAGGCGGCCGGAGGCTTCGGCTGGGAGCGCTGGCTCGGTGCCGACGGCATTTTCATCGGCATGCGCGGGTTCGGCGCTTCGGCGCCGGCCGAGGATCTCTATCGGCATTTCGGCATCACGTCCGCGGCGGTGGCCGAAGCGGTTCGCGAGCGGGTGGGCTGAAAGGGGAGGGGCAGCGCATGGCCGTCAGGGTCGGTATCAACGGGTTCGGGCGGATCGGGCGGCTTGTCCTGCGGGCGATCGTCGAGAGCGGGCGGGAGGATGTGCTTCCGGTCGCGATCAATGATCTCGGCAGCGTCGAGGCCAATGCGCATCTCTTTCGCTATGACAGCGTGCATGGCCGTTTTCCGGGCGAGGTCGGCATCAATGGCGAGACGATCGAGATCCGCCACGGCAATCGCCATTACGGCCCGATCCGCGTTTCGGCCGAGCGTGACCCGGCGAAGGTTCCGTTCTCCGGCGTGGATGTCGCGCTCGAGTGCACCGGGCTCTTCACCAAGCGCGATGCGGCTTCCGCGCTGCTCACGGCCGGTGCGCGGAAAGTGCTGGTCTCGGCGCCGGCGGATGGCGCGGATGCGACGATCGTCTATGGCGTGAACCATGCGAGCCTGAGGCCGGAGATGACGATCGTCTCCAACGCCTCCTGCACCACCAACTGCCTCGCGCCGATGGCGAAGGTGCTGCACGACACTTTCGGCATCCTGCGCGGCTATATGGTGACGGTGCATTCCTATACGGGGGACCAGCGCACGGTCGATACGCTGCACAAGGATTTGCACCGGGCGCGGGCGGCCGCGGTCTCGCTCATCCCGACGACGACGGGTGCGGCGCGGGCGGTCGGGCTCGTCCTGCCGGAGCTCAAAGGCAAGCTCGACGGAACGGCGATCCGCGTGCCGACGCCGAATGTCTCCCTCGTTTCGCTCGACGCCAATCTTGCGCGGACGGCGACGGTTCGGGACATCAACGAAGCGATGCGGCAGGCCGCCGAGGGCTCGCTCAAGGGAATCCTCGACTACAACGTGGAAAAGCTGGTGAGCGTGGATTTCAACCACGTCGCGGCCTCGTGCAGCTTCGATGCCACCCAGACCGCCGTGGTGGATGGAGGGCTCGCCCGCGTGATGGGCTGGTACGACAATGAGTGGGGGTTCTCCAACCGCCTGGCGGACACGGCGGCGCTCCTGGGAAAAATCTGAGCAGCCCTGCCGTGAGCGGACGAATCCACGGCCTGGACGAGGCGGCAGTGAAAGGGCAGCGCGTGCTGCTGCGCGCCGATCTCAATGTGCCGCTGCGCTATGGGCGTGTTGCGGACGCGACGCGGATCGTCCGTCTCCTGCCCACGATCCGCGAGCTTGCGGAGAAGGGGGCGCGGGTGATCGTCTGCAGCCATTTCGATCGGCCCAAGGGCAAGCGGCGGCCGGAAATGTCGCTCGCGCCGCTGGCTCCGGCGCTGGCTGAAGCGCTTGGCCGGCCGGTCGCCTTCTGTCCCGATTGCATCGGTGAGGCGGTCGAGAATTCCGTGAAGCGGCTGGCCGACGGCGAGGTTCTCCTGCTGGAGAACACGCGATTTTATCCCGGCGAGGAAGCGAATGATCCCGCCTTCGCGGCGGAGCTCGCCAAATGCGCCGAGATTTTCGTCAATGACGGTTTCTCGGTTTCGCACCGAGCCCATGCCAGCACCGAAGGGGTTGCCCATCTTCTGCCTTCCTATGCCGGACGGCTGATGGAGGCGGAGCTCAAGGCGCTCGATTCCGCGCTCGGCCATCCGGTGCGGCCGGTGGGCGCGATCGTCGGCGGGGCGAAGGTTTCGACCAAGCTCGATCTGCTCGGCAATCTCTGCGCCAAGGTCGATCTTCTGATGATCGGCGGCGCGATGGCCAATACGTTTCTCGCAGCAAAGGGGATCGCGGTGGGACGCTCGCTCGAGGAGTCGGACCGCCACCAGGAAGCGCGCGCGATTCTGGATCAGGCCAGGGAAGCGGGCTGCGAGATTCTCCTGCCGATCGATGCGGTGGTGGCCGCCGCGCTCGAGCCCGGAATGACCTGCCAGGTGGTGCCGGTGGAGGACGTGCCGGAGGAACTGATGATCCTCGATGTCGGGCCGGCGACGGTGACGGAATTTGCGGTGAAGCTCGCGAAGCTGAAAACCCTCGTCTGGAACGGCCCGGTCGGGGCGTTCGAGACGCCGCCTTTCGCCGAAGGCACGGTCGCGATCGCCGCCGCGGTGGTGGAGGCGACCGCTTCGGGACGGCTCTGCTCGGTCGCCGGCGGCGGCGATACCGTGGCGGCGCTGAATTTCGCTCATGCGACGGACCGGCTCACCTATGTCTCGACGGCCGGCGGGGCGTTCCTGGAATGGCTCGAGGGGAAGACGCTTCCGGGCGTGGCAGCGCTCATTCGCTAGATCAATATGGCTTCTGGTGGATCGCGACGCGATCCGCCAAAGCCCAAAGGGAAGCCATCAAATTGATCGAGAAAGCAAAAACCAAAGCGTGATGATCAAAAATCATCACGCTTTGGTCCGGAAGGCGGAGAGAAGTCTTTTTGCTTCTTTTTCTTCAGAAAAAGAAGCCTCCTTCCTTCTGATCCTTCATCGAAGTGCATAACACTTTCCAGAACGGATCGCGTGCCGCGTGGACGGAATCTCACGCGATTCGCTGGCGGAGGAAGCGGCGCGACGGCGCCTCGACATAGAGATGGACAAGGGTGGTGGCGGACGCGAGCAACGTCAGACAGCCAAGGATCGCGAGCGCGGAGGCAAGGGGATGCGCGGGAGCGATCATGGCGGCGAGAGTGCGCGTGCCCTTCTGCACCGGTGCCTGCATGAGATAAAGTGAATAGCTTGCGGCGCCGATGGCCACGAGGGGCCGACAGGCGGCGATGCGGCCGATGAGATCGGTGCGCGTGCTGGCGGCGAGGATCAGGACCGGGAAGAGCAGGACCGGCATGAAGCTTGCCAATGGAAGCCCGAGCTCGAAGACGGAGATCGCGAGCGCCAGCAGCGCGAGGAAGGGCGGGGTCCAGGGAATGCGTTCGATCGGCAGGACATCGGCGATCCGTCGCAGCAGGCAGCCCATGAGGAATTCGATCAGGGCACGGACGAGCGCCTCAGCCCCGAGGGTCTGGTTCATCGTCTTGTCGAAGACGACGAGATAGACGCCGCTCAGCGCTATGAGAAGGGCGGCGAGGGCAAGGATCAGGCGCCATCGTCCGAACCGCGTGAGCGAGACCGCGGCGAGCGGAAAGAAAAGATAGCAGAACCACTCGGCACTGATCGACCAGGCTGGATAATTCCAGCCGAGCTTGTGCGAAAGGCCCCAGGTCTGGAGCATCGTCAGGTCGATGAGCAACTGGTGCAGGCGGAAATTTCGCGGGTCAAGCGCGAGGGCGCCGAGATAGGGGGCTGCGAGCAACATCGCCAGCAACAGGAGCAGCGTGAAGAGATAGACCGGATAGAGACGGGCGAGGCGGAGGCCGACGAACCGTTTCAGGCTCGCGAGCGAGGGCTGGCGAAACTCCGCGGCATGAACGTGCCAGATCACGAAGCCGCTCAGCATGAAGAAGAGATCCACCCCGAGATAGCCGAGCCGGATGAGAGGCAGGGCACGGCCGATATGAAGGGGCGAGAAAGGCCCGATATCGTAATGGAATGCGACAACCCAGAGGGCGGCGATGCCGCGCAGGCCGGTGAGCCCGTCCATCCGGCCGCGACCGTGGAGGGAAGAGGCCGGAGGGACGGGGGTGACGGGTTTTGCTTGCGTTCCTGCCGGTGCGCTCAAAGTATGGTTGACTCTCTGTTGTGAAGACCGGGCCGACGGGGGCGCGCACCGTGCACGATGTCGCGCACACGGAGTCGAGGCCGTTCGCTCGGCAACGAACGCCGTTCTTTTCAGGCCGGTAGCAGCTCGACGCTGTTTCCGTGCATGAGAGGCGTGTTTCGGTCATGGCCGCGCGCCGGGCCAATTCGGCCGCCGGCCCAGCGTTTTGTTCTGCCGCGTTAGAAAATGTCCTCATCCTCCCAGCAATGGGCCGTTTCCACCGCATGGCGCTCCCAGGTGGGATGGCCGGTCGGGCGCGCATCATGTCCGCGCTGATGGGATGGCGGCCGTTGGGACTCCTCCTCGCGAACCGCGGGGTAACGCCCGACAATGCTCGTGATGCCGGAATGCGATGGCGGATCGCTCGCCGGGAAACTGTCGTTCAGTGTTTCATCCCACTGATCCGGACGCGGAGCTTCATGAATCTTGTGCCTTTCATGGATTTTTTCTTTTCTTCTTTCCTTCCGGATTTCCTTCTGGGTCATGAGAATCTCCTCTGGTTCTCGTGAAATGGAGAGCACAGCGGGTTCGGGGCTCGCGTTCCCTGAAGGCGACGTGCTCATGCGTGCGCGAGATTGCAAGGCCTCATAGAAGCGTCTCTATAAAAGCGTCCCATGGAATGGAAATGTCTGCACCATCGCCTCGATGACTTTGCCTTGCGCGTTCTGAGGCACATTCCCACGTCTCAGCTTCGTCGATTGTGGTGATGACATTGAGAGGGAAGGGACGATGACGGCAAAGACGCGCAAACCGGCGAAAACAAGCTATCCGGCACGGGAAGCCGTGGGTGTCTTCGCGGATGCCGATGCGTTCGTGACCGCAGTTGAAGAGCTGGAGCTTTCCGGATTCGATCACGCGGCGATTTCCGTTCTTGCCTCCGATGAAAAGGTGAAGGAGAGAATCGGACGCATTTGTCACACGGTCTCGGAAGCGGAGGATGACGAAAGGGTGCCGCGCACTGCCTTCGTGTCGCCTGATTCAAAGGCCGTGGGCGCCGGCGCTGCCGTTGCTGTGCCGCTCTACCTCGCCGGCATCACCGGAGCTTTTGCCGTGGCCGCTTCGGGCGGCACGCTCGCGGCGGCGATTGCCGCCACGCTCGGCAGCGGCGCGGCCGGGGCAGGGATCGGCGCGCTTCTCGCCGGTGTCGTGGCGCGGCAGCATGCCCGCTCGGTCGAGGAATGGCTGGCCCGGGGCGGGCTTGTGCTGTGGGTAAATCTGTCGAACAAGGAAGCCGAGAAGCGCGCGCTCGCAGTGCTGGAACGATGCCATGCCGGAGACATCCATGTTCATGAGCTCACGCGGCCCTGGAGCGCGGAGGAGCGGCCGATGGCCGATGTTCAGCCGGACCCGTTCCTGGCGCGCAGAACGGGCTCCGCGACGAGAGGGCGCTAAACCATCCAGATCACATGATGACGAAGTCCGGCTTTCGGCGGTGCGAGCCGCCCGGAAGCTTCAGCCATGCGGGGGACTTCCTTCATGACGCAAAGATCCTCCATGAACAAAGCCCCCGCCATCGAAGCGCCGAGTATCAAAGCAATCGTGTTCGATGCTTACGGGACGCTTTATGACGTTCAATCGGTGGAATCTGTCACGGACGCTGCGTTCCCCGGTTACGGCGCGTTCATCACGCAGGTCTGGCGATTGAAGCAGCTCGAATATACCTGGCTGCGCTCGATGATGGGAAAGTACGAGGATTTCTGGACGATCACCAAGGATGCTCTCGCTTTCACGATCGAAACGTTGGGGTTTCGGGCTGAGGCAGCGCTTTTCGAGAAGATTGCCGAGGCCTATAACACTCTGGCGCCTTATCCCGATGCCGAAGCGGCGCTCCGCTCACTTTCGTCCTATCATCTGGCCATTCTCTCGAACGGCAGCCCGCCCATGCTGCGCACCCTGGTCCGCAACAGCGGGTTCGAGTCTCTGATCAAGACCGTCATCAGCGTCGATGCAAAGAAGGTGTTCAAGCCCGATCCCCGGGCTTACACGCTGGTGGAGGAAGAGACCGGGTTCACGCCAGAGAATGTGCTCTTCGTCTCCTCGAACGGGTTCGACATCAGCGGCGCCAGGAGCTTCGGCTTTCATGTCGCCCGGATCGAGCGGGTCACGCGCGCGGCGTTGCGCGCGGAATTGACCGATGCTGAGCGGATTGGCTCCGCGCGCATGTTCAAGGCGCTTCGCACCCAGGCTGAGCATCTTGGCTTTCCGCCGGATTTCGTCGTCAATTCCTTGGGCGATTTGCCAGCACTTGTCTCGCGCGGGTTCGCTCTCCCGCGCTGAACCGAGAGGGGCGAGCTTAAAGAGTGTCATGCACTTCGATGAAGGATCAGAAAAAGAAGCAAAAAGACTTTTGTCCGTTTTCCGGACCAAAGCGTGATGATTTTTGATCATCACGCCGGGGACTCCGAATGAAAGGATGAAAGTTCTTTGGTTCTTTCTTTCAAGAAAGAACAACCTCTACTTCTCTAGAGCAGGCCGGCCGCAAGATTGACCGAAAGGGCGAGGATCACCGTGTTGAAGAGGAAGGAAAGAACCCCATGCACGGTGGCGAGCCGGCGGAGCTTGCGTGAGGTGATCTGAACGTCCGAGACCTGGAAGGTCATCCCGAGGACGAGGGAAAAATAGAGGAAATCCCAGTAGTCGGGCAGAGTCTCGTCGGGAAACTGGAGCCCGGCATCAACCTCCGTGCGGCCCGCGCTCGTCGCATAATATTCGTGGGCGTAACGATAAGCGAAGGTGACGTGCGTCATCAGCCAGGAAGCGAGAAGGGTCGCGACCAAGAGCGCGAAGCGGAAGGGCGTGGCTCCCTTGCCCGCGGGACCGATCGCCGAGAACTCACCGACGATGGCGGCGAAGCTGAAGGCGACACCGCCGACGGTGAGAGCGAAAATGGTCCATTCGCCCTCCTCCTGCTCGGCAGCATAGCCGGGCATCTGCGCCGGATCAGCCGTCGCGAAGCGGGCGGCACTGGCGGCAAGAAAGAGGAGCACCCCGATATCCCAGCCGAGAACGGCGCGGGTGAGAGGGGCAAGAGAGCGCGGCAGGAGGAACCAGGCGACGATCCCGGCGGCCGTGCCGCCAAGGAGAAAGGGGCGGGCTCGGAGCGCGCGCCAGACTGTGTGAAACGGCGTCATGACGTGAGTGTGCACCGGCTCCACGCCGCGGCGAAGGGAGAAGGCGAGAGGAGGCGCAAACCGAAAAATCGAAGATTGAGGATCGTCGACGATTCCCGTTGACAGGCCGCCCGGCGCGACCGAACCTCCTGGCCCGGGGCGGCCGCGGAACCGCCTCCCGCCAGATCAAGTCCCCGCCGGATAAAGCCCTTGGGCCCAGGAAACGACGGAAAGGCTGGAATGACCCAAGCAAAATCGCAGGGCTGCGCCGCGTTTGCAGCGACCGCCGAGCGCCGCAGGTTCCTGGCGCCGAAGCATGGATGCGCGCGCCCGGTTTTTTCCTTTCGCAGCGCGGCCGGACCACAGTGAGCGAAGGTTCGGGGCGGGCGAGGCGCGAGCCTTCTCCCGTCATTCGTGCCGTCGCGGCTCCGGCGAAAAACCCGAGTACTGCTCTTCAGACGCGAACGATCTCCACGACGACTCTGATCTTCGCCTTGCTCTGCGGCAACGCCGTGGTCATGTATATCGACCGGACGAACATGGCGATCGCAGCCCCGCTCATTCAGCAGAGCTTCGGGCTCGACAATGTCTCGCTCGGCTTCGCCTTTTCCACCTTCTCGATCGCCTATGCGGCGCTCATGGTCGTGGGCGGACGGCTCGGCGACAGGATCGGCTCGCGGCTCGGGCTGACCATCTGCGGCGTGGTCTGGGCGGTCGGCACCTTCATGACCGGGCTCGCGGGCGGACTCCTCGGCCTCGCCGCGGCGCGCCTCCTGGTCGGCACGGGGGAAGCCGCGGTCTATCCGATCTCATCGTCCGTGATCGGACGCTGGATCCCCGAGCATTGGCGCGGCTTCGCGCAAGGCACGCTTCATGGATGCGGGCGTCTCGGCGCCGCGGCGACACCGTTTGCCGTCACGGCATTGATCCTTGCTTTTTCCTGGCGTCTCGCCTTCCTCATTCTCGGTGTCGCGAGCCTCTTCGTCACCTTCGTCATCCTTGCCTATCTGCGTGACGATCCGCGCCAGCATCCCCGCATCACGCGCGCGGAGCTTGCGCGCCTCGGCCATCACGAGGAAACACCCGATCCTGATTTCGTCAGCCGGCCGCCGCCGCTGGCATGGGCGGATTTCTTCCGCCGGGTCTGGCCGGTCACGGCGATCTCGTTCTGCTATGGCTGGTTCTCCTGGTTCCTGCTGAGCTGGGTGCCGCTCTATTTCACGCATGTGCACGGGCTCAATCTGAAGCATGTCGCGGTGTTCTCGACTCTGGTGCTGATCGCCGGCGTTCTTGGCGAGGTGTGCGGGGGCCTTGCCACGGATGCACGGCTGAAGCGCATCGGCGATGCGCGGCGCGCGCGGCGTGATATCGTGATCGCCGCCTTCCTCGCCGCCATGCTCTGCATTCTGCCGCTGCTCTTCACCGCGAATCTGCTCGCCGATACGATCTTCCTCGCACTCGGCTATTTCATGATCGAGCTTGCCGATTCCTCGATCTGGATGCTCGGGATGGAAGTTTTGCCTTCCCACACCGCAACCTCGACGGCGACGGTGAATACCGGTTTCGCGCTCGCCGGCGCGGTCTCGCCCCTGGTGGTGGGCTGGCTGCTTGACGCGACGGGCGGAAGCTGGAGCGATGTCTTCATGGTCTCGATCGTCGTCCTCCTGCTCGGCCCTGTGGCCGCCTGCCTGCCCGCGCCGGCGCGGAGCGCTGCGGTATGAGCACGGAAGAGGGGATGAACAGGGAGATGATCGCGGGCGCGTCGGTGCCGCCGCTCACGCGCCATGTCTCGGGCTTCATCGCCGCCGCGCATGGGGGTGCGATTCCCGATCCGGTGATCGCGGCGGGGCGAAAATCGATCCTCGATGGGCTCGGCCTCGCGGTTGCCGGGGCGGCAAGCGAAGTGGGGCATATCGTCACCGAATATCTCCGCGATCTCGGCGGAACGAACGCCAGCGCGCGCCTGCTCGGCACCGCGCTTCGCCTGCCAGCGCGCTTCGCGGCCTTCGCCAACGGCATCGCCATCCACGCCCATGATTTCGACGATACCCAGCTCGCGGCGGCACCGAATCGGGTCTATGGCCTCCTGATGCACCCGACGGCGCCGGTGCTCGCCGCAGTGCTCGCCGTCGCGGAGCGGGAGCGGAGTTCCGGCGCGGCGCTGGAAGAGGCTTATCATGTCGGCATCGAGGTCTGCTGCAAGATCGCCGAGGCGGCCAATCCGCGGCATTACGAGGACGGGTTCCACACCACCGGCACCTGCGGCAGCTTCGGCGCGGCGGCGGGGATCGCGAACCTGCTTCGCCTCGATGCCGAGGATGTGGCCGCTTTGCTCGGGCTCGCGGGCAGCCAAGCGACGGGCTTGCGCGAGAATTTCGGCACGATGACGAAGCCGTTCCATCCCGGCCGCGCCGCGGAGAGCGCGGTGCTGGCGGCCGATCTCGTCCAGCGTGGCTTTTCCGCCGCCCACAACATCCTCGAGGCGCAGCGCGGCTTCTATCACGCGGCCTGCGGCGGCTATGATGAGAGCGCGATCCGCGACAAGCTCGGCAATCCCT
>JASHVY010000092.1 GCA_030044345.1 Acetobacteraceae bacterium
ATTCGGCACGCCTGAGGACGTGGCGGCTTGTGTCGTTTATCTTGCCTCGCCGGAGGCCGGCTGGACCACCGGTGCGACACTGCATGTCAATGGCGGAATGGTCATGCCATGACGGTGCCGGTGACGGTCCGTGTTGGCGGCTGCAAGGAAACCATGCTAAGCGGCCGGCCTGCGCCGACCGCAAGCAGGATTGCGGCGCCGATTGGGGCTGTCCCGTCGGGCAGGGAGTGAGGGCCGGCCCACAGGCGCCGGCATGAAGGAGCGGGAGAGCTGATGAGCGAGATCGCCGACAAGGTGAAGAAGATCGTGGTGGAGCACCTGGGGGTAGAGGAGTCCAAGGTGACGTCCGAGGCCTCCTTCATCGACGATCTGGGAGCCGACAGCCTCGATACCGTCGAGCTGGTGATGGCCTTCGAGGAGGCTTTCGGGGTGGAGATCCCGGAGGATGCGGCCGAGAAGATCAGCACCGTGAAGGACGCGGTGGAGTATATCGAGAAGCAGAAGGCCGCCTGAGGCCCACTCTGACAGGGATGGCCTGACAGGGATGGGAGCAAACGGGGCCGCGATGCGCCGGGTGGTGGTCACCGGGATGGGTATCGTTTGCCCGCTCGGCGTGGGGGTCGAGACGGTCTGGCAGCGGCTGATCAACGGCGAGTCGGGCATCTCCGCGATCCAGTCCTTCGATGTCGCCGATCTTCCCGCCAAGATCGCCGGCCAGGTGCCGCCCGGGACGCGGGCGGAAGGCGGGCTCGATCTCGGGGAATGGATTCCCCCCAAGGACCAGCGGAAGATGGACCGCTTCATCCAGCTCGCGCTCGTCGCGGCGGAAGAGGCGGTGGAGGATTCCGGCTGGCGGCCGAAGGAGGAGCCCGATCTTTGCGCGACCGGGGTGATGATCGGCTCCGGCATCGGCGGGCTGCAGACGATCGCCGAGAGCGCCGTGCTGGTGCATGAGGGAAAGGCGCGCCGCATCTCGCCCTTCTTCATCCCCGCCGCGCTGATCAACCTCGCTTCCGGCCATATCTCCATCAAATACGGCTTCAAGGGGCCGAATCATGCCGTCGTCACCGCCTGCGCGACGGGCGTGCATGCGATCGGTGATGCGGCCCGCCTGATCTCCTTCGGAGACGCCGACGTGATGGTCGCCGGCGGCGCCGAGGCCCCCATCTGCCAGCTCGGCATCGCCGGCTTCTGCGCCGCGCGGGCCCTTTCCACCAACTTCAACGATTCGCCCGCCCGCGCCTCGCGCCCCTGGGACAAGGACCGGGACGGGTTCGTGATGGGGGAAGGGGCGGCGGTGGTCGTGCTCGAGGAATATGAGCACGCGACCCGGCGCGGGGCGCATATCTATGGCGAGATTGTGGGCTACGGGCTTTCCGGCGATGCCCACCACATCACCGCCCCGCCGCCCGGCCATGAGGGGGCGTTCCGGGCCATGCAGGCGGCCCTTCGCAATGGCCGCGTCGTCCCGGAGGAGATCCAGTACGTCAACGCCCACGGCACCTCGACCTTTGCCGATGATCTCGAGCTCGAAGCGGTCGAGCGCCTGTTCGGCCCGGCGGCCGAGGGGCTTGCCATGTCCTCCACCAAATCGGCGGTCGGGCACATGCTCGGCGCGGCGGGAGCGGCCGAGGCCGTGTTCTCGATCCTTGCCGTGCGGGACGGCGTTGCGCCGCCCACCCTCAATCTCGATCACCCGAGCCGTGAGAGCGTGATCGACCGCGTCGCGCACACCGCCCAGCAGCGGCCGATCCGGATGGCGCTGTCGAACAGCTTCGGCTTCGGCGGCACCAATGCCTCCCTCATCGTCAGCGAAGCTGCCTGAAAGCCCCGCCGGCCCGTCGCACCGCCGGCGGCGGGCCGCTTGGGCGGCCCCTTTGCTCGCCCTTGTCCTCGTCGCCGCCGCTTGCGGCTTCGCTCTCTGGCGCTATCGCGCTTCGGGCCCCTTGCCGGCGGCGCGGGCGGTCGTCATCCCGGCGGGAACAACCCTGGAGGTGGCACAGGCACTCGCGGATGAAGGGGTCATCCGGGCGCCAAGGCTCTTCGCCCTGGCGGCGCTCGCGACCGTTCGCGAAGGCCCGCTCCATGCCGCCGAGCTCCGCTTTCCCGCCCATGCAAGCTTCGCCACGGTGCTTGCCGTCCTGCGCACGGCGCCGCCCGTCGAGCACCGGGTGACGATCCCCGAAGGGCTGACGGCAAAAGAGATCGAATCCCTGCTCACGCGCGCCCCCGCGCTGAAGGGTCCGGCCGATCTGCCGGAAGAGGGGTGGGTGCTGCCCGCGACCTACAATTATCTTTACGGCACGACGCGCGCTTCGATCATCGCCCGCGGCCATGCCGCGCTTCTCAACACGCTCGCCACGCTCTGGGACGGGCGAGACGCGCATCTGCCGTTTGCGACCGAGGACGAAGCGCTCATCCTTGCGAGCATCGTCGAGCGTGAGACCGCGATCCCCTCCGAGCGGCCGCGAATTGCCGCCGTCTTTCTCAATCGCCTGAAGCTCGGCATGAGGCTGCAGGCCGATCCGACCGTCATCTATGCCGCAAGCGACGGGGCGGGCACACTGACACGGCCGCTCCGGCCGGCGGACCTCGCGATCGCCAGCCCCTATAATACCTATCGCGTGGCGGGGCTGCCGCCGGGGCCGATCGATGCGCCCGGCATCGCGGCGATCACCGCCGTGCTGCACCCGGCGCCGAGCGCGGCTCTCTATTTCGTCGCCGACGGGCTGGGCGGGCACGCTTTCTCCCGCACGCTATCGGGCCAGGAGCACAATATCGCGGTGTGGCAGCAGCGCGTGCGCGACGAAGCGCAGCATTGAGCGCGCGTGACGCGATCTTGTGGGTAGATGGTCGGGTGGTCGGGCTTGCCGGATCTTCCGTGATGGGAGCGTGATGTGGGAGAATCATTGAGCAGGATCGGAGCCGTGTGATGACCACCAAGCCGCCCTACCGTGGTGTGTTTCCCGTCGTGCCGACCATCTTCACCGACGATGGCGCGCTCGATCTCGACGGCCAGCGGCGCTCTGTTGATTTCCTGATCGATGCGGGATCGGACGGTCTCAGCATCCTCGCCAATTTCTCGGAACAGTTCGTGCTGTCGGATGAGGAACGCGAGGTGCTGACGGACGTGATCCTGCGTCATGTCGCCGGGCGCGTGCCGGTGATCGTGACGACGACGCACTTCTCCACCCATGTCTGCACCGAGCGGAGCCGGCGCGCGGAGGCGGCTGGCGCGGCGATGGTCATGGTGATGCCCCCCTATCACGGCGCGACCATCCGCGTGCCGGAGAGCGGGTTGTTCGATTTCTTTCAGCGCCTGTCGGACGCCATCGGCATCCCGATCATGATCCAGGATGCACCGGTCGCGGGAACGCCCCTTTCAGCCGCCTTCCTGGCCCGCGCGGCACGTGAGATCGCGAACGTCGCCTATTTCAAGATTGAAGTGCCGGGTGCCGCGGC
>JASHVY010000093.1 GCA_030044345.1 Acetobacteraceae bacterium
CAATGCGCTTCGAAAGCGAGGCCGCCGATCGCAGCGACGAGCCCGAGCATGGAGCCAGTGGAGACATCGATCCCACCGGTCAGGATCACGACCGTCATGCCAATCGCCGGAATGGCCGTGATGGCCGCGCTCACCAGCAGATTGTCCATATTGACCGGCGTGAAGAGCGCTCCGTGCGAGCCGAAAGCGATCAGCACCGAGAGCACCACGAGCGTGGCCAGAAGCCCGCCTTCACGCTCTCCGGGCAGAGGAAGATGGCGGAAGATGCGTCGGACCCGGCCGCTTGGCCGCGCAAGGGGATGCGCGCTGGCGTCGCTCGGCATGCTCAGGCCGCTTCGCTTCGCGCCCCGATGGCGGCGCCGAGAATGGCTTCAGCGGTCATCGCCTCCGCGCTCCATTCTCCGGCCACGCGACCCTGGCGCATCACGATCACCCGATCGCTGACTGCCAGCACCTCGGGGAGGTCGGACGAGATGACGACAACGGCAAGCCCCTGTACGGCGAGGCCGCGTACGAAGCGATGAATCTCGTCCTTGGTCTGGACATCGATGCCGCGCGTCGGCTCATCGAGAATCAGAACTTTCAAAGCGCGCCCGGCCCATCGCGCGAACAGGCCCTTCTGCTGGTTGCCACCGGAGAGCGCGGCGATGGGGCTCGCTTCGCCGCGCGCCTTGATGTTGTAGGCGGCCATGGCTTGCCGTGCGGCGACGGCGAGAGCGGAGAAATCGAGCCGGCCGAGCGGACGCGTGAAGCGGTCGAGCGCATTGGCCGTCAGATTGCTTTCAAGCGGCTTGGTGGCGAAGATTCCCTGCAGCTTACGGTCTTCCGGCAGATAACCGATGCCGAGGCGGATGGCTTCCGCCGGGTCGCGCGGCGCAATGGGCTTGCCTTCCAGCAGCATCATGCCGCGGGCGCCGCGCAGAAACCCGAAGACACTGAGCGCGACTTCCGAACGACCGGAGCCGACGAGCCCGTAGATTCCGGTGACGCAACCGGCCGGGATCGACCAGGAGACGTCACGGAACTGCCCTTCAAGGGTAAGCCTGCGCACCTCGAGCACCGGCCGGGAGAATGCCGGCTTTGCCCCCGAGGCAACGGGCGCGCGGTGCGGCCGCGGCAGCCCATGCGTGTCAGACACGGGCTCCTGCCCCGCCCGGCCGGCCATCAGGCTGAGCAGGCGCTCGTGTGATGCCTCACCGATCGGGTAGGAGCCGCTCACGCGCCCATCGGTCAGCACCGTCACGCGATCGGCGATTCGCGGCACCTCGTCGAGACGATGGGTGATGTAAACAACACCGCGCCCGTCGGCCCGAAGCCGCCCGATGATAGCGAACAGCCGGTCGGTCTCGGCCTGCGAGAGGATCGACGTCGGCTCATCGAAAATGATGACGCGCGCATTCTGCACCAGCGCCTGCGCGATCATCACGAGTTGTTGCCAGCCAAGGGTGAGCGACGACATCGGCCGTTCGAGCAATGCGGCTTGCATGTTCAGCCGATCGAGCCAGGGTGCCACCTTCCGCCTCATCGCTGCGTGCTGGACGATGCCGAAACTGTTGGTGATCTCGCGTCCCGCGAAGATATTCTCGAGCACCGAGAGGTGGGGATAGACCATCGGCTCCTGATAGACCGCGGCGATGCCGAGCGCCTGCGCATCCTGCGGCCGGCGGAACGTACGCGGCGTACCATCGATGCGGATGTCTCCCGCGTCAGGCCGGTGCGCGCCGGTGAGGATGCGAATGAGCGTCGATTTCCCCGCACCGTTCTCGCCGAGCAGCGCGTGGGTGCGGCCGAGCTCCACGGCGAGATCGACACCCTTCAGCGCCCGCACCCCGCCGAAGTTTTTGACGATCCCTGCGAGTTCGACGAAGGCCATGGTGCCGTGGGCGCGGCCGCGAACCGTCCTGGTTCAGAAGTCAAGATTGATGTTGGATTTGTCGATCACCAGGGGCTTACCGAGCAGCAGCGTCTTCGTGTCCGGGAAATACTGCACGGTACCGAGGCCCGGAACGGAGTTGCTGGCCTGAAGCGGCTTGTGATCGAGAAGCTGCACCACGCCCCACACCGTAAGATAGCCGAGATCAACGGGGTTCCACAGCACGACACTCTTCACTGTGCCGTTATTCACATAGGGGCGGATGGTGTTTGGATCGGTGATGCCGGTTACCGCAACCTTGCCGGAGAGGCCGGCGCGGAGCACTGCCTGGGCAGCGCCGGGCACGGCAGTGGAGTTCACTCCGACGATGCCGGCGAGATGCGGGTAGGCGGAGAGAAGCTGGCTGGTGACCTGGGTCGCCTGATTGATGTCCTCACCGGCGTACTGAATCGAGACAAGTTTCACTTGCGGATATTTCTGCGCCAGCCGCTCCTTCATGAAGCCGATCCAGGTATTGAGGTTGGTCGCAGTCGGGCCGCCCGAGACGAAGGCCACATCCCCTTTGTCACCCACCTGCGCGGCGAGCTGGTCGATCACGGTATAGGCGAGATCCTTGTCATCGGCCTGTGAAACGCGCAGATCGACATCCGGCCCATCGACCTGCGAATCGCTCGAATAGAAAAGGATGCCGGCATCATGGGCCTTCTTGGCAAGAGCTTCGAGCGCGGTCGGGCTGTTGGCCGATACGCCGACGGCATCGACATGCTTGTTGATCAGGCTCTGCGTGATCTCGACCTGGCCTGAAACGGTGGCCGTGGTCGGGCCCTGATAGATGATCGTCGCGCCGAATTGCTTGCCCCCTTTGTCAAGCCCGACTTTCATCGCATTGAAATAGGGAATGCCGATCAACTTCGGCACAAACGCAATGGTCGCAGTCTTCGCCATCGCTGTCCCGCTACTGACCGCGAAGGCGCCTGCGAATATTGCTGCACCGAGCAGAAGCCGCCTATCTTTCCGCATACCCGTTTCTCCCTCACGCTACCCCGTGTCGGGCGTATGATTTAATTGCGTATTCGCACGGGCAGAAGACCGGATTTGTCAGTATCTTGTCAAGCTAGCCGGGCTTGCGCCGCAGTTTCCGTTATGCAGACTGAGGCCCGCTATCGGGCTGAGCCGTAAGGTTGCCCGGGGGCTGATCGTCGCTTCATCCGGCGCTATAATGGCTGGCGCATCCGGAACACCCGGCGATCGCCAAGGGAGGAAAGATGGATATCAGCAACAAGCGCCCTCTGGGCCGCAGCGGGCTGGCGGTGAGCTGCCTCGGTCTCGGCGGCGCGCCGCTCGGTGACCTCTATGAGCGCATCCCGGAGGAACGCGCGATCGCCACGCTGCAAGCGGCCTATGGGAGCGGCATCCGGTTGTTCGATACCGCACCACTCTATGGCTATGGCCTCTCCGAGCATCGTTTCGGCCATGTCCTGCGCCAGCAGCCGCGCGATGCGTATGTGCTTTCGACCAAGGTGGGCCGTTATCTGATCCCGAGCCCGCCAGCCATGATCGACCGTGGCCAATGGGCTGGCGGGCTCAATATGCGGCCCCAATTCGACTACAGCTATGATGGCACGATGCGTGCGCTTGAGCAGAGCTTCCAGAGGCTCGGCATCGAGCGTATCGATACGGTGCTGATCCACGATGTCGATGTCTGGACCCACGGCAGCCAGGAGGCGTTCGAGGAGCGTTTCCGCCAGGCGGTCGGCGGCGCCTATCGCGCGCTCGCCGAGCTGCGCGCCGCCGGCACGGTCAGGGCGATCGGCGTCGGCGTCAATGAGATCGAGCCGAGCCGACGTTTCGTGACCGAGACCGATATCGACGCGCTGATGCTGGCCGGCCGCTATACGCTGCTCGAGCAGGAGCCTCTCGATGACTTGCTGCCCCTGCTGGAAAGAAAGGGGGTGGGCATCCTTCTCGCCGGACCTTTCAACTCCGGCATTCTGGCTTCAGGTCCGATTGCGGGCGCCAAGTATAATTACAAGCCCGCGCCACCGGAAATCCTGCGCAAGACCGAGCGCATCCAGGCGGTTTGCGGGCGCCACGGCGTGAAGCTCGCCGCGGCTGCAATCCAGTTTCCGCTCGGCCACCAAGTGGTTGCCGCCATCGTGCCCGGTGCCGTTCGTCCGGAGGAGGTGGTCAGCAACATTGCGCTGATGACAACAAAGATTCCCGCCGAGCTTTGGGCGGAGCTCAAGCACGAAGGGCTGCTGCGTCAGGAAGCGCCGGTTCCTCACTGACGTCGGCGCGGGGATGAACGGACACGGGCGATCCCGATGGCTCCTCATCTTTGGCTTGCGAGCGCCGCCAACTTTGCGCAACGCTGCAACAGCATGGATGTCAACGAAGAAACGTTTACGGGCCACGCCCTGCGCCTCACTCAATCATCCCAAGCCGTATCGGCGTGGCCGCTTTCAAACCGGTTCTTCAATCAATATGAACCACCGAAATGAAGCCAGAACGTGATGATTTTAGGTTATCACGCTCGAGCTTTGTTTTCTCGATCAATTTCATGGTTTTGGCGGATCGCTCCGGGATCCGCCAAGGCCATACTGATCTAGGAGCCGGATGGCGAAGCTGCCGCGGCCGCCTCGTTTGTGGTCTTGTGCCCGGGCTCGCGTGTCGCGGTGAGCATCTGTAGATTCATGGCGCCATCCGAGACGACGATATTTTCCACGCGATTGACGAACAGCGCAAACGCATCTTCCTCCGAGAGGTTGTGATAGGGTCCCGTGTGCGTGCTGAATACCGTGCGCTCGTGCGCGAGAATCTCTTCCGTGGTCCGGAAGGCTCTCCATCGTTCCTGGAAGTGAAAGACGCCTTCGAGCGAGATGGTGATCCCGACGGCGAGGCTCACGCCCGTAAGCGCGATGCGGAGCGGCGGATGATCCAGGCTTGCGGAGCTGAACAGGGCCTGCAGATTGACCAGCACCGGCGTCACACATCCGCCGAGGACGGCAAAGGTCCGCATCGAGAGAAACATTCTCCGCGCCTGCTTCGATTTGCGGTCGTACCATCGCCGGTACGGCTCCAGCCGCTCGTCAATGTAGCGCACGGCTGCGTCTGACAGAGTGGATGATGCTGCAGCCACGCTTGCGGCTGCGTCCCGCTGGCCGCTGCGGGTACTGGCTCGGAGAGCGGCGGATGATCGGGGCATTGAGCGCAGGCCTCCTCGCTTCGGGCCATCGCAACCTGTCTCGCGTTGAGCCTGCACATCCGCCATTGCCCGATCATGACGTCACGACTAGGTTTGAATTACGATTGTAATAGATAGGTTCGTACGAAAATCGGAGCCTCGGCCGATCTTGGCTTACCGATGGAAAGGCGATACTGCAGCCGTAGCCATTTCTGCAGTACCCAACACTTCTCTCCCGGTCTCTGCTGTGAGATCATTCTCTTGCGATGAAAGGGGAACAGCAGCATCCGATGACGAGCGAGCAGAGTCCGAGGTGAGTGGTGGAACGACCGAAAGTCGGTGCACGGGTTGCCTTTCATAGCGCGGCTGTCTGCCTCCGCCGGTGAGCCCATTCCCGCGGCCTAGCCGATAGAACCCCTCAACGGCGAGGCGCTCCTCCTATAAGCAGGTGAAACAGGCGGCTATGAAGGATTTGTCGCTCGATCCCGAGTTCTTCGCCCTGCTGTCCGGCAGCTATCTTCGGTTGCTCGGCATTCCTCTGATTCCTCACGGCCAAGGCCTTCACGACCCCGCCAGGTGGCTTTATGAGCAGGCGCCCTACTGCGTGCTTGCCCATAACACGGACCCCGATCCGCGCTTCATCTATGCGAACCGGGCGGCGCAAGCCTGTTTCGAATATACGTGGGAGGAGCTGACATCGCTTCCGTCCCGGCTTTCCGCCGAGGCGCCAAACCGTGAGGAGCGTCAGCGCCTGCTGAATGAGGTCTCGTGGCGGGGGTATGCGACCGGTTATGCGGGATTGCGAATTTCCAAGACAGGCCGGCGTTTCTGGATCGAGGACGGAATCGTGTGGCAGCTTCTTGGCGGGGATGGGGTGGTGCGCGGCCAGGCTGCGGCATTCCCAAGATGGCGGGATGCGTAATATCGAAGTAAGGCAGCAAAGCGCGAACGAGGAAAATCGGTGAACACAATCGGCACGGGCCGGATCCTACTTGCCAGCCTGATCGGCACGACAATCGAATTCTATGATTTCTATATTTACGGCACGGCCGCGGCGCTCGTGCTCGGGCGTCTGTTCTTTCCATCGGAAGCGCCGGGCGCACAGACCTTGGCGGCATTCCTGACCTTCGGCATCGCCTTTCTCGCGCGTCCGTTCGGGGCCTTTCTCTTCGGCCATTTCGGTGACCGCATCGGTCGGAAATCGACTCTGGTGGCCTCCATGCTGGTCATGGGCCTCTCAACCACGCTGATCGGTGTGCTGCCCGGCTATATCCGTGCGGGAGCGCTGGCGCCGATTCTGCTCTGCGTCCTGCGTCTGGGGCAGGGGATTGGCCTCGGCGGGGAATGGGGCGGTGCCGCGCTCATCGCCACCGAGAATGCTCCGGCAGGGCGCCGTGCCTGGTTCGGCATGTTCCCGCAGCTCGGCCCTTCCATCGGTTTCCTGCTCTCCAACGGGATGTTCCTCCTCCTGTCCGTTCTGCTGACGGATTCTCAGTTCCTGGCCTGGGGCTGGCGGATTCCGTTTCTGGCGAGCGCGGTTCTGGTCATGATCGGGCTTTATGTCCGCGGAAGGCTGAGCGAGACGCCGGCCTTTGCCCGGCTTGCGGAACGCGGGGGGCAGGTGAGGGTGCCGTTCACCGAGGTGCTGATCCGCCACGGCGGCAGCTTGGCGCTCGGGTCGCTCGCGATGGTCGTCTGCTACGCGATCTTCTACATCTCCACCGTCTTCACCCTTGGCTATGCGACGCATGTCCGCCATGTTCCGCGTGAAAGCTTCCTCGGAATCCTCTGCGTCGCCATTTTGGCCATGGCGGTGGTGACCCCGATCTCCGCCGCGCTGGCGGACTGGCTCGGCCGGCGGCCTGTGCTGCTGGCAGGCTCTCTGCTCGCGATCCTCTCGGGCTTCCTGTTGCCTTCGCTGCTCGGGACAAATGCAGGGATCCTGATCTTCCCGATCATGGAGCTGGCGCTGATGGGCCTGGTTTTCGCGCCCATGGGCGCGTTCCTGCCCGAGCTTTTTCCGGCCCAGGTTCGCTATACCGGCGCATCGGCGACCTACAATCTGGGCGGCATTCTCGGCGCATCACTGGCTCCCTTTGCTGCACAGCTCCTGCTGGCACGCGGGGGGTTGCCGTTTGTCGGCTACTACATTGCTGCCGCGGGAGCCGTGAGTTTTCTGGCGGTCTTGGCTTTAAGAGAGTCCCGGTTGCAGAATCCCGAAGAGGCACTTGCTTAGAGCAGGATGCGTTCGCTCGCGCTCCCGTATCCCGCTCTCGCTATTTGTTTCCCCTCGCGTACCGCCATCGACTCGTTTCGAGTGCTGCGCAACCCGCATTGACCCTGCCTGGCCTCAGTGCACTCTCGCGGCTTACGAACCGTGATCGAGAGCTGCCATGCGCATCCATATCCACAACGCACCCGATGATCCGCTGTTCGCGATCACGCCGCGCCAATGGGAAGAGGCTGCGGCGCGCGCAGGCGCGGAGGGCCGCGGCCACTCGGTGAGCTTCGGAGAGGCTTGCCCGGTCCTCGTCGCTGCGCTTGCCGAGGCGGAGGCGCTGATCGCGCGGCCCGCCGCGCTCGCCGCCGCCTTTCCCGCGCCCGCGCCGCGCCTCAGGCTCATCTTCTCCACCTCCGCCGGGGTGGATGCGCTCGCGCCCTTCACAAGCCTTCCGCCTGGCGCGATCCTTGTGTGCAATCGCGGTATCCATGGCGAGAAGGCGGGAGACTACGCGATCATGGCGCTCCTGATGCTCGCGATGGAGATGCCCGCCCTGCTTGCCGCCCAGCAAGGCGCGCGCTGGGAGCCGCGCTACAACCCCACTCTCACCGGCCGGCGTCTCCTGGTCGTGGGGCTCGGCACGCTCGGCGCGGCCGCCGCCGCACGCGCGGCCGCCTTCGGCATGGAGATCACCGGCATCACCCGGACCGGCGCCCCTCATTCCGCATGCCGAACCGTTCTTCCGGTTGCCGCGCTCGATCTTGCCCTGACAGAGGCGGAGTTTCTGCTTCTCGCCTGCCCGTTGACACCGGCAACGCGCAACCTTCTCGATCGCCGCCGCCTCGCGCTGCTGCCGGCCGGCGCAGGCGTGGTGAATATCGGCCGCGGTGCGGTTCTCGATGAGGAGGCACTCGCCGATCGGCTCGACGCCGGGCATCTCGGCGGCGCGGTACTCGATGTCTTCGCCCATGAGCCGCTGCCTTCCGGCCATCGTCTCTGGCGCACGCGCAATCTTTTCCTCACGCCGCACATCTCCGCCGACGATCCGGCAACGTACAATCCACGCACGCTCGATCGCTTCTTCACTGCGCTCGGTGCCCTCGTTCGTGGCACGCCCATCCCCAACATTGTCGATTACGCCCTCGGCTACTGAAAGATCGCCTCGCGCGTGAGCCTCCGCACCACGTTCCTGTAAGCTGCGATATGGTCCTGCATGCGCAGGTGCGTTTCGGCATAGCGGCGCGCTGCCGCGCCGAGCCGGCGTGCAAGCGCCCCATCCTCGAGCAGCTCGAGGATCCGTCCGGCGAGCCGCGCGGGATCGAGGCACGGTGTCAGCAATCCATTGTGCCGGTCGCGCACGAATTCCCGCACCGGCTCCGTATCGCTGCCGATCACCGGCGCGCCCATGGCCAGCGCCTCGCGCAGCGACCATGAGGCGACGAACGGATAGGTGAGATAGACATGCGCGTCTGAGCGCCGCAGCAGCGCAAGGAATTGCCGATACGCGATCCTGCCGGGAAAATGCACCCGTGCGGGGTCGATCTTTCGGCCAAGCTCGGCGAGCATCCGCGCCCGCCAGGTACCGCCCTCGGGCGGCCTCATGCCGTAGCTCACCTCATCGCCCCCCACCAGCACTACGCGCACATCCGGCCGTGCCGCCAGCACGCGCGCGAGCGCCCGCATCATTACGTGAAATCCGCGATAAGGCTCGAGATTGCGTGCGACATAGGTGACGAGTTTCTCTCCGGGCGCGATGCTGATCTCGCCCAGCACCAAAGGCTGCCCTCGCTCCGTGGCATGCGGCTTGCGAAGCGGCTTGCAAAGCGTGAGATCGGCGCCCTCCGGCAAAATTTCGATGTCCGCTGCCGCCCATGCAGGGAAGGTCGCACGCTGCCAGCGCGTCGGCGTCTGGCCATGCCCGCCCAGAGTGAGCGCCAGCAGGTTCACCGTGTTCTTGGCGCGTATGTGTGGAAAGAGCGAAGGGTCGGGCGGGAACTCGGGATCGAACCCGACATCGACACCCGCGGTGTGGTAGAAGAATTCGAAATAGCCGAGCAGCGGCGTTTCCGGCCACACATCGCGAATATTGAGAAGCTCGCCCCAGCCGTGATGGCCGATGATGATGTCCGGCGTGAAGCCGAGCTGCTTCACCTGCATCGCCGTTCGCGCCACCGTTTCCGCGCGGAGCGAGGCCAGCTCGAACTCCCGCGCGTCCCGGTGCGTCGTTCTGCTCGACCCCCGCTCCAGGCGATAGACGATTTTGCGCACCCCGGCGAGGTGATTGGCATTCGGTTCGGTGATGAAGACGATCTGGTCGCGGCCACGGGCGGCCAGATGCTTCAGGATGTGCAGATACTGTCCCGGAAAATTCTGATGGACGAAGAGGTATTTCACGCCCGCCGACGCGCCGGCTTCTTGCCTTGCCTCTTCTTGCTCCTGGCCGGGCGCTCGTCGTCCGGCCATTTGGCGGGCGCGTCCCGCTTGCGCGGCGGCGAAGCGACCGCCGCCCGTGGTCGCAGCGTCACCTGAAAAGCCTCCAGTGGCGCCAGTCCCTCTGCCTCACACGACTCCCCGGAGGAGACCGGCCCCACCATCGCGCCGTCCGTGAAGCTTGCCGAGCAGGCGCAGGCAAAGGCCTTCGCCGCCGCGCCGCGCAGCCGCATCCGGAACCCCAGAATCGGCAGTGCCATCCGCCGGCTGCCGCAGAACTGCCCGCCCTGTGACCAGGGAGAGAGCCAGCCACGCCCGAGCACGGCCTGATATTCAATATCCTCCGGCCGCAGTCCCGACGGAGGCGTGATCGAGAACCCTTCGATCCAGAGCTTGCTGCCCCGCTC